>CAZTXH010000104.1:0-7323 GCA_964617415.1 uncultured Rikenellaceae bacterium
GCCTCACACATTGGTAAAGGGAGGGAAAACACGTTTTTTTTCAGTAAAGAACGGATTGAAATTTGTCGATGACTCAGGACTTGTGGCAATACATGACGGAGTAAGACCGCTAGTGTCGACCGATACAATCAAGAGATGTTTCGAAACAGCAGGAAAACTTGGGAATGCCATACCTGTAATATCACCTTCGGATACCCTGAGGATGATATCCGGTGAAGAATACAAACCTGTTAACAGGTTACAGGTCAGACAGGTTCAGACACCCCAGGTGTTTAATACGGAACTGATTAAAAATGCATACAATCAGGATTATATACCCGAATTCACTGATGATGCAACAGTACTTGAAAAAACAGGAGTAAAGATCAACCTGGTTGAGGGCAACCGGGAAAACATGAAGATCACGAATCCTGAAGACCTGATAATTTCAACAGCGTTGTTGAATGTTGTTATATAATTATTGATTGACTGAATAATTGATATTAAACTGTTTTAAATATTCAATATGATTAAAGTAAAAACACTCTTAACAATAACCTTGATGGTTATGATTTCTGGCTGTGCCGAACTTATGAATGTGATGGAATCAGTCAGCGGTCCGGTTCCCCTTACTGAATCTGAGGTTGTCAGTGGATTGAAAGAGGCCCTTACAACAGGAGCCAGGAATGCTGCAGACAAGCTATCACTGGAAAACGGGTATTACGGCGATGAGGTACTGAAAATACTTCTTCCTGATGAGGCAGATATTATTGTGGACAATATTTCCAGAATTCCAGGAGGTGATAAACTCGTTGAAGATGTGGTTTTAAGAATAAACAGGGCCGCAGAAGATGCAGCAAAAGAGGTTGCACCGATATTTATCAACAGCATCACACAAATGACAATAAAGGATGCCTTTGGTATTCTTAATGGTGCTGACAATGCTGCAACAAATTACCTGAGAAGCACAACCTATAATGAACTCTATAATCTTTATAAACCTAAGATTCAGGCGTCGACAGAAAAAAAGATTGTAGGTGATATTTCTACAAAAAGTTCATGGGAGACTCTTACATCAAAATGGAACTCGGTAGCAAATTCTGTTGCAGGACAGTTGGCTAACCTGAAACCTGTAAACACCGATCTTGATGATTATCTTACTAATAAGGCACTTGCAGGAATGTTCTTTAAAGTTGAAGAAGAAGAACTGAGGATACGTAAAGAAGTATCTGCAAGGGTAACACCACTACTGAAAAGAGTATTCGGAAGTCTTGATAATAAAACAACAAACTGATACAATGTTTGAAAAAAGCATACTCGATTTTCATGGACTTGAGGTAAAAGTGTCCGACCATGCCAATGAAGGTATAATGAATATACTGAATCATGCTGTCCAGGGGTCTGAGGGTGGTATGCGGTTTTCTGTACAGAATTTAGAGTCGCGTATAGATGCTTATGGGGATCAGATAAGATTTGTGGCTCTTTATAAAAAAAACAGGATAACAGGTACAGTAGGCGCATGCTATCGTGTTACGGGGCAGGGTCCCCTGCGATATCCGTCAACATATATACGATATCTAGCTTTTCAATCAATCTACCAGACTGCCCCAAAATGGAGAAAGAGGGAAAAAACAGTAATAAGATCCGAATCTGATTATTCATTCAAACAAAAAACACTGGATATATTCAGTAAACCACATATTCTTGACCTACCGGATGTGTTTGAAAAAGACAAACATATCATGTATGCATTTCTTGAAAGTATGAATGAAAGATCAAAAAATCTTGTCCACCAGGCAGAATACGAATATATAAGATCATTTCTTACAGTAGCTTTCAGCAGGTTCTCTCCGAAGCCCGATAAGCGTGTTACGAAACTTAAACAATCTGAGCAAGCCGAAATGAATGATTTACTGATGGATTTTTATAAAGACTATTCATTGTTTTCTACAGATTATGCTTTTTATGGTAACCGGTACTATGTGCTGAAAGAGAAAGGAGAAATAATAGCAGGAGTATGTACTATCCCGGCATCATATACGGTTTATCATATACCGGGGATCTGGGGTTGGGTTATAATGAAGGTTTTGCCGGTTACTCCATATTTCAAACGACTTTTCCAGCCGGGTAAATTCAGATATCTCGTCTTTGATGCCATATACTGTAAAAAAGGAAAAGAGCCTCTTCTTGCAGATCTTTTCGAATCGGTATGTGCTGCTGAGGGGTTTAATACAGGACTCACATGGCTGGATGACAGGAGTGAGTTTTATGATAAGATACGTACCGAAGTTAGAATGGGTGCCCTGAACAGGATGCTGAATGCTAAACCGGGATTGGTTTATATGAAATTCATAAATATTGACGAAGAAGAAAAAGAGTGTTTTTATGATGCTCCGGCATATGTTTCAGGATTTGACTTCTCATAGAAAAAGAGTGGGTACGATAAAGCCCGCCTTCGCTAAAGCTACGGTGGGCGGAGGTGGGGCGTACTGGAATCGAACCAGTGACCTCTTGCCTGTCAAGCAAGCGCTCTGAACCAACTGAGCTAACGTCCCGGCAGAGAGCAAAAATAATAAAAACTTCCAAATTCTAATCCTTCGTGACTATTTCTGCTGTGCCCGCCGAATACGCCAACTGGCGGAGTAGGAGGGCTTCGCTTTTACTATTCAGGTTATGTCCGGCGGAATGCTGTCATGATAATCAATATTTCTCTTCTGGATACCATTATTTTCTTTTTTGAATATCATGAACCATGAATACTGATAATATTTTCCTGATTCTTTATTCATCAGTGCCATATTATCTTTTAAAGGAAAGGGGACAATTACATCATGTCCGACCTCCCAGTTGGCAGGTGTCATTACTTTATCCCTGTCTGAAGTCTGGAGGGCAATAACTGTCCTGAGAATCTCATCCATATTTCTGCCGATCTCCTGAGGATAAAAAACTTCTGCCCTGATTTTATCATACGGATCAATAATAAATACTCCTCTCACATCCTTATTATTATCTGATTCCTGATGAATCATACCGTATAGTTTCGCAATTACCAGGTTCGAATCATCAAGAATTGGAAAATTAATCTTCTGAAGATTATATTCTTTGTAATCAATATTTTCAAGAATTGTCTTCCATTGTTTATGCGTATCAAGCGGATCAGTAGATACAACCAATAATTTTACTCCGATTTTTTCAAATTCTTCCTGAAGTTTTGCCAGTTCAATTAATTCAGTTGAACACACAGGAGTAAAGTCCATCGGGTGACTGAGAATTATCTTCCAGTAATTGCCATAGTCATTGGGGAAATTGATAGTCCCGGATGTTGATTCAGCGGTAAATGATGGTGCTGTTTCGCCTATCAGAGGAATGCGGAAGTTCCTGCTCTCGGTTTTTCTTTGTGACCTGCCTGAATTAGTTACACGGTTGAATATGTTTGAAAATAGGAACATATATCGAAAAAATTTAACTGTTTATCATTAGCAATTATGTCAAGTCAATTAGACGAGTTACCATATTAAACAATGGAGAAATGCTTAAGTTCAGCCTGAAGAGTGATTTAACATACTTTAGATCACGGCAGGTGTAACAAGATATTGGTATTCATAGGGGTTTTTTGCATAGAAAAAGCATAGGTTACTATAATTACAATAGTCTTTTTTACCAATTACCCAATGTATTATAAATCAATATACTGCATCCTAAAACTAAAACAATAGTCATTTTTCTTAAAAAATATTTGCATGACTAAATAAATAGTCATATCTTTGTATTAATACTGGTTACCAGCCTTCGCTACAACCTCCGCTAAAGCTACGGTTGTCAAAGAAAGCTTCGGCTGATAAACTGGTTCCTGGTTATATTCAATACGGCATCAAGACCTAGCACCAAGGACCCAGGACCCAGTAACTGGCAAACAACTTAAAACAGATGATTATGAAACTGACAAAAGCAGAAGAACAAATAATGCAAATCCTCTGGGACATGGGAGAGGGTCTGGTAAAGGATATACGTAACAGGTTTGATGACCCAAAACCTGCCAGAAACACTGTTTCGACAGTAGTAAGAGTACTGGAGAAAAAAGGATATGTCTCTCACAGGGCTTACAGCAATGTACATATTTACTATCCGCTGGTTTCAAAAAGAGAGTATTCAAAAAGCCAGCTTTTCGTACTTATGGAGAATTATTTCGACAATTCATTTCCTACCATGGCATCATTCTTTGCCAGGGAGAAAGATCTTACAATCAAGGAGCTTGATATGCTTCTTGAGGATACGCGAAAAGAACTTAAAAAGAATAAAAAAGGAAAGTAATGGAATCATTTGCAATTTACCTGTTCAGGTCGGTTATCTGGCTTACAGGATTTGCTCTCGTTTATCTCCTGTTTTTAAGGAATGAACGTTTTTTCCTTCTTAAGAGAATATACCTGTTAACGGGCATTCTTGTTTCCCTGATCTGTCCCCTTTTCACAATTCATTACCAGATAGAAATAGCAGCACCGCTTATTAGTACCACCGGATTAATACCGGCAGAAATATCTTCTATACCGACAGCAGAGGCCGAAACATTTGACTACAGGAATTTACTTCTGTTCCTGTACCTGGCAGTAGTGATTGTCCTGGTCTCCCGGCTGTTATGGCATATGTTATTAATAGGCAGGGCAATACGAAAATCAACAATAACAGAGAACGGAAAAGCACGGCTGGTAAGAGTTGCAGGATTCAGGTCGTCTTTTTCGTTTTTCAATTATGTCTTTATAAGTCCCTCAACTGATGATAATGAAGTTAGGCAGATAGTAAATCATGAGCTTGTTCATATAAACCAGAAGCACTGGCTCGATTTACTCCTTACGGAAGCACTTCGTATTTTTCAGTGGATGAATCCTTTTGCATGGATATATACAGGCTTTATCAGGGTTAATCATGAATATATGGCCGATGAAGGTGCTCTGCAGCTTACATCAGATCCTGCCTATTACAGGGCAGCACTTATTAACCAGCTGTTCAGATCACCGGTAATCAGTCTTTCCAATTCTTTTAATTATTCGCTCAACACAAAAAGATTCGACATGATGAAAAATATAATCACATCACCTTACAGGAAACTTAAGATATTTTTAATATTACCTGTAATTGCAGGTATATTTTATGCATTTGCCACTCCCGAATACAATTATATTTCTCAGGTTCAGGATGACGCATCAGATGCAATATTTAATATTTATGAAGCTGCACCGATAGTACAGAAAGAAGTCAGAGGTATTGTATTAAAAGAAGATGGAAAGCCTTTCCCAGGTGTTTCTATTGCTGTTACCGGAGCCAATATTAAGGCTGTTAGTGATGAAAAGGGTTCCTTTACGTTAATCAATGTACCTGAAAACTCATTTCTCGTTTTTTCATTTATCGGTTATAAAACCGAAGTGCTAAGAGCTGTTTTTACAGAAAACATAAATGTAAGACTATTGAAAGATCCGGAATATAAGTCCACTGGGCGCACAGACATAAATACCTCTATATCAGGGCGTCGAGCACCCTTACCACGGCTTGCACCAACGGATTATCCGACATTCCAGGGCCAAACACACACTAGTTTTACTACCTGGGTTTGCAGCCAGGCGAAATATCCTGAAGAAGCCAGGGCAAAAAATATTGAAGGATGGGTAACTGTAAATTTCATGGTAGAGCTTGACGGTACTATAAGCAATGTTGTTCGAAGCGGCTCAGGTGAACCATTATTGGTCGAAGAAATTATAAGAGTGATTAAATCCTCGCCAAAATGGGATCCACCTGAAAATCCTGAAGTTGATTCACCGTTCCCTTCAACGGTTACATTGCTGTTCCAATTACCAGACCAGATCATAAGAGAAGAACCTTTTGTGGTGGTTGAAGAAATGCCCATGTATCCGGGAGGTGAAGGGGAATTACTTAGGTTCATAGATGAAAATACCCATTATCCTGATTCCGCCAGAGCACAGGGAATAGAAGGTAGAGTAATTGTCAGATTTTTTGTAAGCACCGAGGGAACTGCAGAGGCAGCAACAGTACTGAGGGGTGTTCATCCACTACTTGATGCAGAGGCAATCAGGATTGTCAGCCTGTTATCCGGATTCAAACCCGGGATACAGGGTGGTCAGGCTGTAAATGTATGGTATATGGTTCCGATAACATTTACACTGAACCCGGAAACTCAAGAATAGTGGAGAGGAAATGTCTACTATTTCAGTTGCCGTTGGCTTTAGCCAACGGTTTATGGGTTTATATAATTGGGAGGACTTTAGTCCAATTAATTATTGGGCTAAAGCCCAACTTGGGGGTGGGGCTTGTTATCCGTCGGCTAAAGCTGACGGCAATTAATTTTCTATGGATTTCAGCACCCCCTTGCTTTGCTCACTGAAACATTTATGCGAAGGTGATGGGGGTTGGGGGCTCACAGAGTGATCGCATAATAATATTTATTTGTAGCAATCAGATACTGCGATTTACTCCCATCATATTCCCAGGTATGAATGAGAATATCCTTCTTTTTCAAAATACGCAAAAGATCCCTTACACTCCTTTTTTCACTTTTCCTGTTATAATCATCCATGATAATTATAAATTCATCCTCAGGGGTAAATCTTTCTGCCAGCCAGCAGATATCATATCTTGAATAGTGCCTGAGTGCTGTCGGACCATCAATAACATAGAGATCAAAAGTCTCATTTATCCGCCCGGTTATATCCTTGTAGCAATTTACATTGAATCCCCTGATCTTTTTCCTTACCAGGTCAAGATGCATTATTTCTGAATTCTTCGACAGGTTAAATCTTGAAACAAAATTTTCAATCCACTCCCTGCTCTCTTCCAGGATCAAATGTCTTGTGTTATGAAGTTCATTTTCAATGAACTTAGATATCAGTTTTGATGATTCTCCCAATCCGAACTCGATAATCTTTCCGGGTTTAAATAACTGCAGTATTCTTACGAGCAGATAGAGCATTGAATAATTTACAGCCCACCTGCCGGGATAAATCGCCACCTCATCAAGCCATCGTTTACCCCTTATCGAATCATGGTATACATTAGCCCATTTAGCTTCCCTGGCAAATCTTTCAGTGTCTCTCATAGTAGTAATTTCGGGTTTGGGATTGCGGATTATTAAGGTGATACTGTCTGAGAAGATATATGATGTTTTGTTTTTAGTACTTTCAGGATATTATGTTTAATAGTGACAGTAATCTTTCCTGATAATTCCACTGGTTCACCGTCAATATGGAACCTGGTTTCTCCGGTATCAATAGTAAAAGGTTTATCTGTTTTAATATATCTGATATATTTTGAGTTCTTCAGGGTTCCTCTTAAGAGACG
>CAZTXH010000105.1:0-7323 GCA_964617415.1 uncultured Rikenellaceae bacterium
GGCGAAGAAGATGCAATAATTACTGATACACAGAAAGTTGTCAATACATTATACTCACTGTGCATTGAAATGGACAACCGCCTGGAACTTCTAAAGGGAGCTCAGGCCAGGAACATAAAAGAATATAATAAGAAATTCATATCGCGTAGACTCAATCCTGAAAAGGGACACAGGTTTTTGCCATATATTGTACTGATAATAGATGAGTTTGCCGATATTATTATGACTGCGGGGAGAGAAATCGAGGGTCCCATCGGCAGGCTTGCTCAGGTTGCCAGAGCTATTGGTATTCATCTTATCATTTCAACACAGAGACCAACAACAAATATCATAACCGGATTTATAAAAGCCAACTTCCCAACAAGAATTGCATTTCGTGTATTTTCATCTATTGACTCACGAACAATACTCGATGTTACAGGGGCTGATCGCCTCGTGGGTAATGGAGATATGCTGATATCATCAGGAGCTGAACCGGTAAGAGTACAATGTGCTTTCGTTGATACGCCTGAGATTGAAGAACTAACAGAATTTATTGGATCACAAAAAGGTTATGCCGATGCGATGCATTTACCGGAATATATCGATGACAGCGAATCAGGATTACTGGAAGTTGACCTGAAAAAGAGAGATCCTATGTTCGAGGAAGCAGCACACCTTGTCGTTCAACACCAACAGGGTTCAACATCACTGATACAGAGAAAACTTGCTATCGGATATAACAGGGCGGGCAGAATTATTGATCAGCTTGAAGCTGCAGGGATTGTAGGACCTTTTGAAGGAAGTAAAGCCAGAGACGTTCTATGTATCGATCTCATTGCTTTGGAACAGATTTTGAAGGATCTGGAATAAAAGCCCACTATATGAAGATAATATCACTTTTAATTACATTACAGTTTATTGTACTTACAGTATCGGGACAAAATGATGCCCAGGCAGTTAAAATCCTTGACAGATTTTCTGCAAAAGCTACGGGAACTCCCTCTGTCTCAATGAAATTTCTCCTGATTACTATTGATCAGATTGAAAATACTAAAGATACTATTGAAGGTTCTGTCATATTAAGTAAAAACAGCTATAAACTTGATCTGCCCGATAATATTATCTGGTATAATGGTAAAACTTCATGGAGTTATCTGCCGGTTGAGAAAGAGGTTACAATAACAAGTCCTGATAAGAAGGATGATTCATTTGAAACCCGTCCTTCATCAATATTTACAATGTATAAAAAAGGCTATAAATGCAGACTCATTGATGAGAGATCTGATCTTTATGTTATTGATCTATACCCTGAGGATATCAAAAATGAGCTTATAAGAGTGAGATTATCGATATCAAAACCTTCTTTGAATCTGAAAAGCTTTGAATATAAACGAAGAGACGGAATAACAATTGATATACAGATCATAGAATATAATCTAAAAGTAAAACCTGAATCCGGGACCTTTGTTTTCTCACCCGCATTATATAAGGGAGTAGAAGTTATTGACATGCGTTAAGACCTCTCCGGATAGGCAATTCTGCCATGGTATATGGTTGAGAGTCTTTTTATGAAGATTTCCTTAATATCAGAAATATTCTTATATGTCAATGGTATATTCGAAAATTGGCCATCCTGTTCCTGTATAATAATTATTCTTTCGACCATTTCTGCTATACTCTCTTCAGAATAATCATTAAGACTTCGTGATGAGGCTTCAACGGCATCAGCCATCATAACCACTGTTGTTTCTTTTGAGAATGGTTTTGGCCCCGGATAAGTAAAATCTTTTTTCATATCTGCCTTATCGGGATACATATCGAGAAACTTCTTGTAAAAATAATAGGCTACTGTTGTGCCATGATGAGTACGGATAAAATCAATTATCTGTGAGGGTAACTTGTAGTTCTTTGCCAGAATTACTCCGTTCTTTACATGATTGATAATCACTTTTGAGCTTAACCGTGGATCAAGTTTATCATGAGGGCTGGCGCCATCTTTCTGGTTTTCAACATAATACTTTGGATTTGCTATTTTCCCTATATCATGATAAAGTGCCCCTGCTCTTACAAGCAGGTTGTTGGCGCCTATAACTCTCGCTGCTTCCTCAGCAAGATTGGCAACCTGGAGAGAATGCTGAAAAGACCCGGGAGCCTCTTCAGCCAGCTTCCTGAGTACAGGTTGGTTAGTATCAGAAAGCTCCAGTAACGTTGCATCTGATAAAAATAAAAATCTCTTTTCAAAAATCAGTATAAGGGGATAACAAAGTAATATCATTGCACCATTTTCAGCCAAACGGATATAATCGATAAGCATTATTTCTTCAATCCTCCCTCCATTCATCAAAAAACTTCCCAGATATAAGGCTGAATAACTGATGATAACCATTAATGCTGTAAAAAAAAGCTGTATACGCCTGTAAATATTTACCAATGTGAATATTGCAACCATTCCAGTTATGAAGTTCATCAGTACGAACTCAAAAGGTTTTTCCATCATGAATGCAGCAAGAATTATTGTAATGAGCAAAATAAAGAGAGCAAGACGGGAATCGTAAAATGTCCTGATCATTACCGGAACAATTGTAAAAGGAATCAAAAGGATGAAATTTCCCCCATACTTATCTGAAACCATCCTTGTTATCAGGAGAAATAAGAATATTATAGATAAAATAAATATTATCTTCCGTGGAGTCGTAAGTACTTCACTTCGGAAATGAAGAAGAAAGAAATAAAGAACAATATAACATATGGTAATAACTGATATTGTTCCAACGAGTTCCAGATTAGTTACTTCTTCTCCTCGAAGAAGTACTGCGACAACAGCAGCTATACTGATAAGAAAGTAAAAATAAGTAAGGGTATTACCTCTTTTAACCTTTGATAATTTAAGGATATCTGATGCAGAAGGTGACATATAACTACATTGTTTAGCTGACAAAAATAGGGATAATTCCTAAAGTCATGTAGTCAGTGTACATTTTATTTCTCCCGGGCAGTTATGTTATAAAATGCCAATAAGAATGATACAGATAATTATTAATTTTACAGTAAATTAAGAATGATGGAGACATATATATGTGAGAATGTCTTTGTCCCGTTAAGGTCGGGACCTACGCACAGATCCGAGATGCTAAGCCAGGTACTTTTTGGTGAGAAATACGTTATACTTGACGAAAGTGGACACTGGTTAAAGATAGAGACTCAATTTGATAACTACCAGGGATGGATAGATTTAAACCATCTTCAGCATTCTGAAGATAATGAGAATAAAAGCTCACCAGGACATGTCCTCAACAGGTCTCTTCTTTGCTTCAAAAATGACACTACAAAGCTGGTACTTGAAGCGGGTTGTGAAATTTATAATCCTGATTTCGAAAACAATAAATTCACTATTGGTGAGAATATATATACTACTGACAGTAAATTCAATAACAGCTATTTGACTACTACTGACTCATATACTGACCTTGCCATGAAATTTATAAACAGCCCCTATATATGGGGAGGTCGTATACCATCGGGTATTGACTGTTCAGGTTTTACACAGCTTATATACAAGGTCACAGGAATAGCAATACCTCGTGACAGCTGGCAGCAGGCAGATGCAGGAACCGAAGTGAGTTTCATTGATGAGACTGCTCCCGGTGATCTGGTTTTTTTCGATAATGAGAGAGGCAAAATATCACATGTGGGAATGATCATTTCCAGGGGCCTTGTAATTCATGCATCGGGAAGAGTGAGAATTGACACAATCGACCATCAGGGTATTTTCAAAAAAGAGATCGGAGGATATTCACATCATCTCAGAACTATCAGAAGGATTGTATGATTATCTGTTTTGTTGTTTTATAATTGCTTTATCAACCAGTTCCAGTATAGCTCCTTCTTCTATTGCTGCCTTTGATTCAATATCACAACATTCTTTCAATATTTTTTCAACGAAGTCTTTATCGTCCAGGTTGTCGACATTTATCTTTACATTCAGAAAGGCACCTTTTATACATGACCTCAGAGCCAAAGCACCAACACCGGTATCAGTAATGGAGGATGGATTTCCTTTTTCCACCATTTCCCTTATCAATGGAAAAGCCGAATAAGCTGTTTCCATAACCTTAAATGGCACCGTAATAGCATTTTTGGTAGCCTCCTGTATTGCTGTATCCCGTGCTTTTATCTCCTCTTTTGTTTTTTGGGGTAGTCTGTAAGCTTCAATAATACCATGAAAAGCTTCTGTGTCATCATCAACGAGATCAAGAAGTTTGTTTTGTATTTCTTTCCCACTTGCCGCAATATCGGAAAACTCTTTCCACCTGTCGTCCCAGCCTCTCTTATGGCTTGATATGTTGGCGACCATTGTACCAAGGGCAACGCCAAGAGATCCCATATATGCGGATATCGAACCACCACCGGGTGCCACTGACTCAGATGCCGTTTCATTCATAAATGCCCTGAGATCCATGTCGATAAGTTTTTTCTCACCTTTTTCTTTCATAACAAATTCAATTATTTTTTCTTCAGGATAAAAAGGATGTATATCATTCAATCCCATTGACCGGATAGCTATTTTTATCAGTTCATCATCAGATACTCCCACTGATCGCTTTTGTTTTTCGAGGAAGTATCTTCCTGCATCAAGCATTGCTTTAAGAGGTATCAGTCCAACCAATTCTGAACCTGTAACTCTTACACCACGTGCATCAGCTTTTCTGCAAACCTCATCAAAGGCAATATGTACCGGGGTAACAGATATATTTGTAAGGTTCATCGATATCTGGGCTACTTCGTATTCTTCAATATACCAGCCTATTGCCTTTACACTCTTAAGTGTTCCGGGTACATTTTTTTTATTTCCCTTCTCATCTTCAACTATTCGCCCTTTTTCCCTTACGTCGAATGCAATTGCATTTGCTCTTCTTGTGGATGTAGTATTGAGGTTTATGTTATAAGCAACCAGGAAATCTCTGGCACCAACGGCAGTTGCTCCTGAACGGGCATTGAATTTCGATGGTCCGAAATCGGGTTTCCATGCCGGATCTGCCAGTTTTTTCTTTAATCCTTCATATTCCCCTTCTCTGCATTTTGCGAGGTTCTTTCGTTCTTTGCTGAGAGCAGCATTTTCATAGCAATATACCGGTATACCGAGTTCTTTCCCTATTCTTTCTGCCACTTTCCTTGCATAATCGACTGTCTCTTCCATTGTGATATCTGAGACAGGAACAAAAGGACAGACATCTGTGGCTCCCATCCTGGGGTGTTCGCCATGATGCTTTGTCATATCTATCAGTTCCGAAGCCTTTTTAACCGCTTTGAATGCTGCTTCGGATACTGCTTCAGGATCTCCTACAAAAGTCACAACAGTTCTGTTTGTTGCTTTACCAGGATCAACATCAAGTAGTTTTACTCCTTTAACAGATTCAATAACATCGGTTATCTGTTTTATAACTGACATATCCCGCCCCTCACTGAAATTGGGAACACACTCAATAATCTTTTTTTCCATAGTTCTTTTGCCCCCTGCCCCCAGGGGTATTACCCCCGGCAATCAGCCGTCTGGCTGATTGCCTGCCCCCTAAAGGGGGACTGATACATACTATCAATAAATCTAACTGTTTTATATAATTGGTTTTAGCCCCCCTTTAGGGGGGTATGGGGGGCATTTACAATTTTACCATTAAGTATTATAGTATCAATAAGATTACTGCCAAATGCATATGGCAGGAAATCATATGATGGTATCTCTTTGGTAATAAATACGTTCGCTACCTTACCTTTTGCTATAGAGCCATGTGTTTCTGAAAGATCCATTGCAGAGGCAGAATTTATAGTAACTGCATTTAATGCTTCTTCCGGGAGCATTTTTAGTTTTATACATGCCAGCGACATCACCAGTTTCATATTTCCTGATGGTGAGGATCCGGGATTATAATCGGAAGCGAGGGCTACCGGGAGACCTGCATCAATCATTTTCCGTGCAGGTGGGTCGGGCAGTTCGAGAAAAAATACCGATCCCGGCAGAAGGGTAGGTATTGTATCCGTTCCCTTGAGAGCTTCAATCTCAGTATCTCCTGTTCGTTCAAGATGATCAACAGAACGAGCATTGTATTTAACTCCCGTCTGGACACCTCCCGAGAAATCAAGTTCATTGGCATGTATCTTTGCGGGTAAACCATATTTACTACCTGCCATAAGTATTCTTTCAGTTTCTTCTGTTGAAAAGAAACCGCGGTCGCAAAATACATCTATATAATCAGCAAGTTTTTCAGAGGCTACAAGTGGTATCATTTCATTAATAACAATATCTACATACTTCTCCCTGTTATTTTTATATTCATCCGGTATTGCATGAGCACCCAGAAATGTTGCTTTGACCTCTATCGGAGAAGTCTCCTTTATCTTCTTTATCACTCTCAACATTTTCAACTCATTATATAGAGTTAGTCCATACCCGCTTTTTATCTCCACCGCACCTGTACCAAGGTTTATAATTTCATTTATACGTATCATGGACTGATCATACAATTCTTCTTCTGTTGTATCGTGAAGCTTTTTTGCAGAATTCAAAATACCCCCTCCCCTTCTGGCAATCTCTTCGTATGAAAGTCCGCGGATCTTATCAGTAAATTCCCTCTCACGGCTACCTGCATATACAATATGGGTATGTGAATCGCAGAAAGAGGGAAATACAAATCTTCCTGTTACATCAATTATTTCAGTTTTGTCATACTTCCCGGGTATATTTTTCATCTTGCCGAAATCAGTTATCCTGTCTCCTTCAATATAAAGCCAGGCATCAGGAATAGTATTTATTACTGACATTTCGTTGCCACATACTCTATGCCTAGGTTCCTCTTCAATCTGTACCAGCTCCTTTATATTTCTTATTAGTAAGCCCATATAGGTATTTGGTCGTAAAATTAAAGCCGAAGGTAGCAAATATTAAAAATTCAGTTCAATATTTCCGTTTTTCTTTATCTTTAATGCTAACTATCAAACAAGAAAACCTATGAAAAAACCCCTTTCTTTAATTCTTTTTGCGATAATAATACTGCAAACATATGGACAGGAGGAGAAGGTAAAAAAACCCAAAACCGGATGGAAATTCGGAGGAGCCCTGCCTGCTATTACATATGATTCCAATCTTGGATTTCAATACGGAGCACTTGTAGAATTTTTCAATTACGGCGATCCCAGTGTATATCCCGAATATCTCGACCACACATATACCGAAGTGTCGCGATTTACAAAAGGAAGCGGTATTTACAGGTTCATGTATGAATCCAATCATCTCATTCCCGGGGTTCATATGGCCAGTGATCTCAGCTATCTTCCCGACCAGGCCAG
>CAZTXH010000106.1:0-7224 GCA_964617415.1 uncultured Rikenellaceae bacterium
CCACATGTGACAAGTATTTTCATTCTTGTTTAGCTTCGCTGAGCTCGCAAGCTCGATTGTGTTTGGAAAATATGTGGGTTTCATAATGTCGTTTTTACAGAATTAGTTACGTGATTCAACAATCCTGATAAATATTTCATTCATTGATGGAAGGGCTGGATTGAAAGAGATGATATTCCCTGATTTCATAATGGTATTCAGGATATCATTTACCGGGATATTCTTTTCGCTTTTGAACCTTATTGTACTTTTTTCATCTTCAAAGCGGGAATCAAGGACCTTAAACTGGCCATTTTCCTTCAGGGTAACGTTTCCTTCAAATACAATTTGATATTCATTGGCAGCCCACTCTCTGCGGATATCGTCCACACTGCCCTCAAGAATGGTTTTTGCTTTGTTTATCAGGGTAATATTGTCACACAGCTCTTCAACCGATCCCATGTTATGTGTGGAGAATATTATTGTTGCTCCCCTTTCCCTTAGAAAAAGGATCTCATTTTTAATGATATTGGCATTAACCGGGTCAAATCCTGTGAATGGTTCATCGAAGATTATCAATCTAGGTTCATGAAGCACGGTAGTTATGAATTGTACCTTTTGCTGCATTCCTTTGGAGAGTTCTCCCACTTTCTTTCCCCACCAGTCGACAATATCAAGTTTTTTGAACCAGTATTTCAGTCTTTTCATTGCTTCGGTCTTTGTAAGTCCTTTTAGCTGGGCAAAATATAGAGCCTGTTCACCCACTTTCATCTTTTTGTAAAGACCTCGTTCTTCCGGCAGGTAACCTATTACCTGTACATCTCCAGGAAGAAGCTTATGACCATCCATGAAAAGTTCACCGGCATCGGGTCCTGTAATCTGGTTGATTATTCTTATCAGTGTTGTTTTGCCTGCTCCGTTAGGGCCAAGGAGCCCGTATATTGATTGTTCAGGCACTGTAATACTTACACTGTCAAGGGCAGTGAACTTACCGAATGTTTTGGTAATGTTCTTTGCTTCAAATAGTGACATAAAAAATCAGTTAAATTTTAAAATCAGGTCATAAATATTATAAAAACTCCTATTCAAAGTATCCTCTCATTCTTTCGAAAAATCCTTTATCGTTTTTATCAGGTTTTGGAGTGAAGGTACCTGATTCTTTTAATTTTTCTATGATTTTTGCTTCTTCGTGGCTCAGGTTTTTTGGTATCCACACGTTGACATTTACGAGGAGGTCGCCTTTCCCGTAACCATTGACATCAGGTACTCCCTTGCCTCTCAGGCGCAGTATCTTACCTGGCTGAGTTCCCGGTTCAATTTTTATTTTGACTTTGTTATCAATTGTCGGTACCTCAACCTGTGATCCCAGGAGTGCATCCGGCACACTAATGAATAGATTGTATATCAGGTCATTACCTTCTCTGATGAGATCAGGATGCTCCTCTTCGTCAATTAAAACAAGTAGGTCTCCGTTAATACCACCTCTTCTTGCAGCATTTCCTTTACCGGCAACAGTCATTTGCATACCCCTGCCCACTCCTGCCGGAATATTAATCTTAATTATATCCTCCTTTTGTACAATTCCCTCACCATAACATACAGGACATTTTTTTGTAATCGTTTTACCCTCACCGCCACAGGTAGTACATACCGAAGTTGATTGCATCTGTCCAAGTATTGTATTTGTGACTCTTGTTACATGGCCTGTTCCCCGGCATGTTGAGCATGTTGAAAGGCTTCGGGAATCGGCTGCTCCTGTTCCGCCACATGCAGTACAGGTATCATATCTGGAGACCTTGATCTTTTTCTGAGCGCCATTAGCAATCTCGTGCAGTGTAAGTTTTACCTTAACTCTGAGGTTGCTTCCCTTACTTACTCTTCGTCCACGTCTGCCGCTGGTGAAACCTCCGAAACCCCCGAAAGCATCACCAAAAATATCCCCGAAGGATGCAAAAATATCCTCCATGGTCATTCCGCCGGCTCCAAAGCCATTTCCGGCCCCACTAACGCCGGCATGGCCATAACGGTCATACCTTGCTCTTTTATCATCGTTTCTGAGGACTTCATAAGCTTCAGCAGCCTCTTTAAAATGTTCCTCAGCTTTCTTGTCGCCAGGATTCTTATCGGGGTGATATTTCAAAGCCTGCTTCCTGTATGCCTTCTTTATCTCTTCTTTGGATGCATTTTTTGATACTCCGAGAACTTCATAATAATCTCTCTTTCCCATCCTTTACTTTATTAACATCGGGAATAGGTTATCATTCTCCAATGACTACTTTCGAATGTCTTAAAACCTTATCCTGCAGATAATAACCTTTCTGTATTACTTCGACTATTTTTCCTTTATTTTCCTCTTCTTCAACCTTCTTTTTTGCTACAGCATGATGGAGGTCAACATTGAAATAACAATTGAGGGATTCAATTTCGCTGACTCCACTCTGTTTGAGGAAATCCATAAATTTTACATAAATCAGATCAATACCTTTTTTCATTGCATCACTGTCAGTTGCAGATTCCATGTGTGACAGTGCTCTTTCAAAATCATCGATAAGAGGCAGCATATTAAGTAGTACATTCTCTCCGGCATATTTTGCCAGTTCTATCTTCTCACGCAGGGTTCTTCTCCTGAAATTCTCAAATTCAGCTGAGAGACGGAGATACTTATCATGCAATTCTGCCAGTTTTTCCTCCGGTGATTTCTCTGCAGGTTCAACTTTGTCAGATTCTGCCTTTTCTTTTACAGGGGATTCTTTCTCTTTAGTATCGGTATCTTTTACCTTCTGTTTATCAGTGGATCTGACTTTCTTCTCTTTGCTATCTTTCTTACTGTCAAATGTTTTGTCTTGTTTTTTCTTTTTTGCTTCCTGTTGATCCTGTTTCTTCTTTACCATTTACGTATATAATTTCAATTTTGTTCTAAGCTGATTACAAATAACCTGCCAATTAAAGATAATTGACATTTTGACAGGGAAGTGTTAAGGTTTTACGGCATTACGGCGTAAAAGGCTTATAGAAATAATACCGTCTGGCCCTAAAGCCATAACGCCTTAACGCCTTTCTATCTCTGCTCCCAGAGCATTTAATCTTGCATCAATATTCTGGTATCCCCTGTCTATCTGTTCTATATTATGTATGATGCTTTCTCCTTCTGCTGACAGGGCAGCAATGAGGAGTGCAACACCAGCCCTTATATCCGGAGATGACATAACAGTACCCCTGAGTTTGATTTTTTTATCATGACCTATTACAGTTGCTCTGTGGGGATCACAAAGAATAATCTGTGCCCCCATATCAATAAGCTTGTCAACGAAAAAAAGACGGCTTTCAAACATCTTCTGATGGATTAGAACCGCACCTTTTGCCTGTGTTGCAGTAACAAGTAAAACACTAAGAAGATCAGGTGTCAGTCCGGGCCATATTGCATCTGAAATTGTCATTATGGAACCATCAATGAAAGTCTCGATCTCATAATGTTCCTGTTGTGGAATATATATATCTTCACCTCTTTTTTCAAGCTTTATACCTAAGCGGCGGAATGAATCGGGTATTATACCGAGTTTCTCATACGAGACATTCTTTATCGTTAATTCTGAATCAGTCATCGCTGCCATTCCTATGAATGAACCTATCTCTAGAGATAGGTTCATTCATAGGAATGGCAGCGATGACTGATTCAGAATTAACGATAAAGAATGTCTCGTATGAGAAACTCGGTATAATACCCGATTCATTCCGCCGCTTAGGTATAAAGCTTGAAAAAAGAGGTGAAGATATATATATTCCACAACAGGAACATTATGAGATCGAGACTTTCATTGATGGTTCCATAATGACAATTTCAGATGCAATATGGCCCGGACTGACACCTGATCTTCTTAGTGTTTTACTTGTTACTGCAACACAGGCAAAAGGTGCGGTTCTAATCCATCAGAAGATGTTTGAAAGCCGTCTTTTTTTCGTTGACAAGCTTATTGATATGGGGGCACAGATTATTCTTTGTGATCCCCACAGAGCAACTGTAATAGGTCATGATAAAAAAATCAAACTCAGGGGTACTGTTATGTCATCTCCGGATATAAGGGCTGGTGTTGCACTCCTCATTGCTGCCCTGTCAGCAGAAGGAGAAAGCATCATACATAATATAGAACAGATAGACAGGGGATACCAGAATATTGATGCAAGATTAAATGCTCTGGGAGCAGAGATAGAAAGGCGTTAAGGCGTTATGGCTTTAGGGCCAGACGGTATTATTTCTATAAGCCTTTTACGCCGTAATGCCGTAAAACCTTAACACTTCCCTGTCAAAATGTCAATTATCTTTAATTGGCAGGTTATTTGTAATCAGCTTAGAACAAAATTGAAATTATATACGTAAATGGTAAAGAAGAAACAGGATCAACAGGAAGCAAAAAAGAAAAAACAAGACAAAACATTTGACAGTAAGAAAGATAGCAAAGAGAAGAAAGTCAGATCCACTGATAAACAGAAGGTAAAAGATACCGATACTAAAGAGAAAGAATCCCCTGTAAAAGAAAAGGCAGAATCTGACAAAGTTGAACCTGCAGAGAAATCACCGGAGGAAAAACTGGCAGAATTGCATGATAAGTATCTCCGTCTCTCAGCTGAATTTGAGAATTTCAGGAGAAGAACCCTGCGTGAGAAGATAGAACTGGCAAAATATGCCGGAGAGAATGTACTACTTAATATGCTGCCTCTTATCGATGATTTTGAAAGAGCACTGTCACACATGGAATCTGCAACTGACAGTGATGCAATGAAAAAAGGTATTGATCTGATTTATGTAAAATTTATGGATTTCCTCAAACAGAGTGGAGTCAGCGAAATTGAATCCCTCAATTGTTATTTCAATGTTGACCTCCATCATGCTGTAGCAAAAAAGAAGGTTGAAGAAGAGGAAAATAAAGGAAAAATAGTCGAAGTAATACAGAAAGGTTATTATCTGCAGGATAAGGTTTTAAGACATTCGAAAGTAGTCATTGGAGAATGATAACCTATTCCCGATGTTAATAAAGTAAAGGATGGGAAAGAGAGATTATTATGAAGTTCTCGGAGTATCAAAAAATGCATCCAAAGAAGAGATAAAGAAGGCATACAGGAAGCAGGCTTTGAAATATCACCCCGATAAGAATCCTGGCGACAAGAAAGCTGAGGAACATTTTAAAGAGGCTGCTGAAGCTTATGAAGTCCTCAGAAACGATGATAAAAGAGCAAGGTATGACCGTTATGGCCATGCCGGCGTTAGTGGGGCCGGAAATGGCTTTGGAGCCGGCGGAATGACCATGGAGGATATTTTTGCATCCTTCGGGGATATTTTTGGTGATGCTTTCGGGGGTTTCGGAGGTTTCACCAGCGGCAGACGTGGACGAAGAGTAAGTAAGGGAAGCAACCTCAGAGTTAAGGTAAAACTTACACTGCACGAGATTGCTAATGGCGCTCAGAAAAAGATCAAGGTCTCCAGATATGATACCTGTACTGCATGTGGCGGAACAGGAGCAGCCGATTCCCGAAGCCTTTCAACATGCTCAACATGCCGGGGAACAGGCCATGTAACAAGAGTCACAAATACAATACTTGGACAGATGCAATCAACTTCGGTATGTACTACCTGTGGCGGTGAGGGTAAAACGATTACAAAAAAATGTCCTGTATGTTATGGTGAGGGAATTGTACAAAAGGAGGATATAATTAAGATTAATATTCCGGCAGGAGTGGGCAGGGGTATGCAAATGACTGTTGCCGGTAAAGGAAATGCTGCAAGAAGAGGTGGTATTAACGGAGACCTACTTGTTTTAATTGACGAAGAGGAGCATCCTGATCTCATCAGAGAAGGTAATGACCTGATATACAATCTATTCATTAGTGTGCCGGATGCACTCCTGGGATCACAGGTTGAGGTACCGACAATTGATAACAAAGTCAAAATAAAAATTGAACCGGGAACTCAGCCAGGTAAGATACTGCGCCTGAGAGGCAAGGGAGTACCTGATGTCAATGGTTACGGGAAAGGCGACCTCCTCGTAAATGTCAACGTGTGGATACCAAAAAACCTGAGCCACGAAGAAGCAAAAATCATAGAAAAATTAAAAGAATCAGGTACCTTCACTCCAAAACCTGATAAAAACGATAAAGGATTTTTCGAAAGAATGAGAGGATACTTTGAATAGGAGTTTTTATAATATTTATGACCTGATTTTAAAATTTAACTGATTTTTTATGTCACTATTTGAAGCAAAGAACATTACCAAAACATTCGGTAAGTTCACTGCCCTTGACAGTGTAAGTATTACAGTGCCTGAACAATCAATATACGGGCTCCTTGGCCCTAACGGAGCAGGCAAAACAACACTGATAAGAATAATCAACCAGATTACAGGACCCGATGCCGGTGAACTTTTCATGGATGGTCATAAGCTTCTTCCTGGAGATGTACAGGTAATAGGTTACCTGCCGGAAGAACGAGGTCTTTACAAAAAGATGAAAGTGGGTGAACAGGCTCTATATTTTGCCCAGCTAAAAGGACTTACAAAGACCGAAGCAATGAAAAGACTGAAATACTGGTTCAAAAAACTTGATATTGTCGACTGGTGGGGAAAGAAAGTGGGAGAACTCTCCAAAGGAATGCAGCAAAAGGTACAATTCATAACTACCGTGCTTCATGAACCTAGATTGATAATCTTCGATGAACCATTCACAGGATTTGACCCGGTTAATGCCAATATCATTAAAAATGAGATCCTTTTTCTAAGGGAAAGGGGAGCAACAATAATATTCTCCACACATAACATGGGATCGGTTGAAGAGCTGTGTGACAATATTACCCTGATAAACAAAGCAAAAACCATTCTTGAGGGCAGTGTGGACGATATCCGCAGAGAGTGGGCTGCCAATGAATATCAAATTGTATTTGAAGGAAACGTTACCCTGAAGGAAAATGGCCAGTTTAAGGTCCTTGATTCCCGCTTTGAAGATGAAAAAAGTACAATAAGGTTCAAAAGCGAAAAGAATATCCCGGTAAATGATATCCTGAATACCATTATGAAATCAGGGAATATCATCTCTTTCAATCCAGCCCTTCCATCAATGAATGAAATATTTATCAGGATTGTTGAATCACGTAACTAATTCTGTAAAAACGACATTATGAAACCCACATATTTTCCAAACACAATCGAGCTTGCGAGCTCAGCGAAGCTAAACAAGAATGAAAATACTTGTCACATGTGG
>CAZTXH010000107.1:0-7222 GCA_964617415.1 uncultured Rikenellaceae bacterium
GTCTTTATTTGGTGCTTGCTGGACTGTCGGAAGTTTGAAATATCTTAGTGAAGCAGGTGCTAAGAGTATTACATTTTATGAAACATTCGGAGAAAGAGGAATACTCCAGGGAGAAAGGGAACCCTGTTGGCCTTCTCAGTTTCCATCTCACAGGGGTATGATTTTCCCTGTTTATCACGTCTTTAGGTATCTGCTTGGTAATAAGAACTATAATGGTATAAAATGTACTAGTTCAAAACCCCTGATTATTGAATGCCTTGCCCTTTCGGATGGGAGACAGGCAAGACTAATACTGACTAACTTTACAGGGAAGGATCAACCTGTTAAGCTTGAATGCTATGCAGGTTTATTCAGGATCAGATCACTTAATTCATCCAGTTTTTCAAAAGCAGTAACAGATTGCCGCTGGAACGGTATCGATACAGAGAAGATCATTAAATCCCAGAATATCTTTAGTCTTGAACCATATTCAGTAAATTTTATCGAAGGATGGATTAAACACTGAATGGGATGCCTGGGCAAAACTGTTTATCCATGAGAATTATCGTTGGCAGGCACCGGTAAGGAGGTTTAAGCAAACTCCGGATTCCGGAGTTATCGGAGACCCGTTTAATGCAAAAGTTATTTTATCACTCAACTATTAGATTTCCCTCAAGCCTGAAGTCTGTGGAAGAGCTTCCTATGAAGACCTTTATTTCTCCCGGTTCAAGGACAAAAGAACCTTTGTCACTATCCCAATAGGTCAGATCAGCGGCTTTTAGTGGTATGGTAACATTTACAGTCTCTCCCTGTTCTATAAAGATCCTTTTAAAACCTTTGAGTGCCTTTGCAGGTCGTTCGATATTTGAACCAGGGAAGCTAACATAAAGCTGGGCTACCTCATCACTGTCGTAATTGCCTGTATTACTGATATTAAAACTGACGTTTACTATTTGATCTTCTGATAACTGCTTCCTGTTAAGATTTAAATTACTATACTCAAAATCTGTATATGATAGTCCGTAACCAAACGGGAATAAAGGCTCATGTTTAAAGTACATATAGGTTCTTCCGTTTCTTATGTTATAATCGAGTATTGGAGGAAGCTGGTCAATTGATGTAATCCATGTCTGGACCAGTCGTCCGGCAGGACTCACCTTACCGAATATAAGGTTGGCCATTGCACTTCCCATTTCCTGGCTTGACTGGCTGATATGTAATATGGCCGGAACATGTTCCTTTGACCAGTTTATAGAGTATGGAAAACTGGAAACCAGGACCATGATTGTCTTCGGATTGGCAGCCAGAACAAGTTTTACCAGGTCCTCCTGTTCAAGTGAAATAGCCTGACGATCAATCGCTTCACGTCCGTCACTAGGAACATGATTCTCCCCCCAACCGAGACCGTAACTTAAGGGGTGATTACCGATACAGACAAATGCCACATCACATTCCTTTGCTGCAATAACTGCTGAATCAGCTTTATTGCTTGCAGCATATCTGACATCAATATTATCACCCAGGGTATCTTTTATACCCTGTAAGATCGAAATATGATAAGGTGGTGTACCGGCGTACCAGTCGGAGATAACAGAGTTAGCCATGAGACCTATAATTGCCACAGATTTTATTTTCTCCTTATCAAGAGGCAGAAGCATATTATCATTTTTCAGCAGCGTTATTGATTTTTCTGTTACCACCCTTGCAAGTTCTCTCGCCTCCGGTTTCGTCCACGGAGCAACAGTATCGGCAATTCCAATCTCAGCATAGGGACTTTTGACAGGATTATCAAGTAATCCGAGTTTCAGCAGGACTCTTAAATTTCCATAGATAGCCTCCTCGATCTCTTTCTCGGTCACAAGCCCTTCTTCCATTGCTGTTACCACTGATGACCTGTAATCATCGAGGAACATTGTGATTCCTGCTTTTATGCATTCTGCAGCTGCAACTGGTAATGAAGGATAATATGCATGTGTTGTCAATAATTGTTTAAATGCTCCTCCATCTGTTGTTATAATGCCGCGTAATCCCCAATCCTTCATTGTTACGTTACGTAATACAGGATGGACAGTACATGGTATACCGTTATATTTGTTGTATGCAGCCATGTATGCCTGGGATCCGCCCTCAGTTACACCCTTATAAAACGCATAGGAATAATATTCCCGGAATAGCCTGTCATCAAAATCGGAGCTATTAAATGCCCTGTTGTTTTCGTTACTGTTAGCCAGGAAGTGTTTCATCAGGGAGGCTGTCTTCCAGTAAGTAGGGTCATTACCCTGAAGGCCCTTTACATAAGCAGTAACAAGGATCCCGTTAAGAAAGGGATCCTCACCATAGCATTCCTCTGTTCTCCCCCACCTGATATCACGTCCCATATCAGCATTAGGAGCAAAAACAATTAATCCTGCAGTGCCAAAATTTGGATTTTGAGCCAGGTAACGACATTCTGTCGCTTCCCAGCCAGCTACCTTCTGCAATAATTCAGGATCCCACATATGTGCCAGTCCTATTGACTGTGGAAATGTTGTTGTAGGAGAAGCTTTTGGCCCTTTAACTGCCCAGTTAGCGGGACCACTATAGGCCAGACCGTGTAATCCTTCTATAACCCTGGTACCTTTTATTCCCAGCCGCGTAATTGAAATCATCGGTGAAAGGCAGTTTATCTTCTCATCAAGAGTCATCAGGGAAATTAAATTCCTGATACGCTGATCTTCCTGAAGTTCAGGATAGGTTTGTCCGTATGCGAAAAGTGATAAAAATGCCAAACTAACAAACAGATAGCTAATTGGATTGAGTCTTCTTCTCATAATTTTCCTGTATCAAAACAGAAAAATAACCAATTATTTCCAATCGACAATAATTAATTGATTATAACCTTAGAGCAAACCGCTAAGGGTCTGTTTTTTCACATTCAGGATATAACTACTTAGTTATCCTGATGGTTTTCTTTAATGATAATTTGTCCCCCTGGAATGTAATACCCTGGATATCTATCACATAATTACCTGACAGGTCTGATGCCCAAAATTCAATGGTCATCTTATCTTTCGTGCCTGGTTTAACCGAAGGTGCCCAGAAAAGTGTATTTCTGAAATCGGGTATTCTGTTTTGTTTTAATTCACTTGAAGAATAATCGGAGGACAGGAAATTGTTGGCAGTTTCGGTTACTCTGTAGGGCAATCTGATTGCATGTCCGGGAAGCTCTACATTGCTGAAATTTCCAACTCTCGTTATTGCATTAATAATCCCGTAAAAGAAATAATCACCAACAAAATATGCCTCTTTTACAACATCAATTCTCTCTACAAGATTAGGATCGAGCCTGGCCAAAATTTCAGGATCATTAACCAACACCCCATCAATAAAAAGTCCGGGAGGCTTATTATATGTTCTGCCCTCAACGTAATCATATATTGAAATCTCCCATCCTGTTCTTCTCTCTCTCATAGTAATTCCCGGAAGAAGCTCAAAAAAGACCTCCTGCATCACCGGTAGTTTTATATAATCATCCATAATCAACTCAATGTCAGGCTTTCCATAAAATCGTTTTATTTCAGAATGATCAACGATCTGTTTCAGGTTGCTCCCTATATATGATGTTTCATATAGCTTTGCTACCTGATAGTGTGTTGCAAGATCTGATACATATCCTGGTACATCTCTTTCTGAAAAACCTGTCTCTTTGAATGGATAAACAATATCTGAGAATGACGTTTCCATTCTTATAGTATTATCCTCAATCACAAATTCAGGTTGAATGACCAGGTCGCTCACTTCATTTGTAACCGGTATTCCAAATACGAATTTTCCTGTTGAATCGGTTACTGCATATTGTAAGGTGGCATTCTTGGAAGGAGTTGACAGAAATATAAATTCATCGACATACCCCTCCAGGGTTCTTCTGTTTACAAAACTTCCTGATAAGAAATGATATTCGTTTTCGACAGGATACTTATATGATTGAATATCACCAAATACAATCAAATTCCAGTCTATCCAGTTGCTCTCCAGAGTTGAAAGAAACCGGTTTATTATATGGGAAGGTATTTCATTAAGATTTTTGTCTCTGATATCATCCGGAAGTATCCCGAATTCAGTTCCAAAAACCATATAATCAGCAATATCATTCGAATATGATACAATATCTTCAGGTACTACTGAAAGACTCAGGTTAAGCAGTTCAGCAGGTTGTAATTTCTCTTTGTCAACCGTTATATCAAGAGTAATTTTTTCTCTTGTTTCATATTCATCATGTGAATCTATTGACAGATATTTATTGTTTTCAGGAGGTGTATATATGAATTTTTCAAAAACAGGAATTCCTGTTGGGTCAAGCAGAGTAATATGATTTATACCATGTAATATATCCTGGCCTGGAATAGTCAGATTTTCAATATCCTTAGTAACTCTTAAAGTATGTTTAAAGTTTATGATACCGTGTGTTTGAAATATCAGATAAAAAATATTGCCATAATGAGCCCGAAATTCATCATTTGTATTAAAAACCACTTCCAAGTCGCCTGATTCTGAGCGAGTGGTTTCCATAGAAAAATTATCGGCTGAAACCCTTGACACTCTTCTTCTTGTTGTTTGTTTTCCCGGTATTATATTATCAAATTCTGGTTTAACCTTAAAAGCACGGCTGCTGAAAGTATTATAAATGTTTATATCCTTCATAAAGCAATTTGCCGGCAGGAAATTCCTCATCCAGTTTGTATAGGCTCTTAATGTATAATTCCCCGAACTTAAAGAATCCGGCAGGGTAACCTGCCCGGGACCCGATCCATTATTAACAAGGATCCTTTTCTGTAAAACCGGGTTATTATACATATTTATAAGCTCAAAGTATACAATTTTACTGTAAGGAGAAGGATTAGAACTCTGTCTGTCAACCACATAAACATTAAACCACATTTCTTCCCCAGCAATATAATCTTCTCTGTCAGTATGAATATAGACCTCCTCCCTTGGCACAGATTTACAGTATGTTTCAAATCTGTCAGTAATATAATCCAGTGTAACGATACGTCCCTGTGTAAAACCAATTAAAGGATACAGGATACAGACAAGTATTATGACGATCTTTTTAAGATTATTTATCATATAATGCTATATTCAGATTTTCATTTATTTTTCTTCGCCTATCCATTTCCAGAACAATGGTTTCTTGGTTGTTCCTCTTACAGTACAATCTGCACAACCCTTTATCTTTGTTAATACTATGTACGGATCACTAAAATTCCATGAATTGTCAATTATAATCCATGTTGATATACCTAGATTATCGGGAAGTGGCCCTCTTATCGTATCATTAGGACATTCATCATACAGACGTACCAGGCCTTTAAAGCTATCTTCAATATAGATTCTTTTTGATGTTACTGCTGATACGCTGAAATAACCTAGTACCTGTTCCTTCGGATCTTCTATACAATAAACATTTCCTGGTATTGAAACCGGGGTAATATCATAAAGGCTTCCAACATTTTGAGTGACGTTCTGAAGTTTCTCCCAGTAATTAAACTCATCTTCACTCAGCGAATACTGGTTTACCAGCAGACTGTATCTTTCCGAAAGCCTATCGGTCTTAGCCGAAACATAGTGTATAGGCATTTTATCAATTACATCTTCTGATAAAACCGAAGTGCTTTTAATATATATAGAGGTTGAATTACTTGATATCCAGCATATTTGGTTAGGCACATTATAAGGAAGCTTGAACATCCATGTCTCGGTAAAATCCCATCTGTAATGTTTACACAGCCCATCAGGATCAGAAGTATTAAGGTAAATCTGACATTCCTGCTCCTTTACTCTGCCATCTAAAGTTATTTCAGTATCAATTTTTTCATAATACATAGAATCTATCTCGGGTACCGGTTTCATTTCCATGAATAATGATTCATAAGACTTGTAATTCATATCAGGGTTGTTAGAATTTATATGCAATTTGTATTTTCGCCCGATATAACCCTTAAAGTCATCATTTGTTACATAGATGCCTGGTTGTGTTTCATGTAGATTTGTCCAGTTACCGTAATCATCAGAAATAGTAACAGTACATCCTGATAGTACCTCTGTTATACTTTCTGAAGAAAGCGGAAGCGATTTTGACAATTTTACAGTATGAACACCCGATTGATTCGAAATCATTCCTTCAACAACCAGCATAGTATCATTCTCTTCGGTCTCAGGGACGAATGGTGTTATGCAGCTGCTTATGATCAGAAAGCCGGTTAATAACGCTAAATATTTCTTTGATTTCATAATAATTAAAAGTCAAAATTGAAAGATACGGATGGTATAGCCTGTCCGAAAATTGAAAGCTTATACCCTTTTATTCTATTATGTTCATTCACAAAATAAACAGAATATACATTTCGTCTTCCCAGAACGTTATATACTGAAAATATCCAGTGAGGATGTGCAATTTTTTTCGATCTTAGGTTTCCACTTATTGTGGCGGAAAGGTCAAGTCTCATATAATCAGGTATCCTGTACTTATTCCTGTCAGAATACTGCATCAATAGCATGTCCCCCAATTGATATGTCGAGATAGGATATGTTATGGGTCGTCCGGTACTCCAGGTATAATTAGCTGAAAAACTAAACCTGCGTGAGATCAAGTAGTTAAAGGTTATAATAAGGTCGTGTGGTTTATCAAAATTAGCAGGGAACCACTCACCTCTGTTAATGATCTCATCACTGAATTTTCCTGTTGTCTTAAGAAGTGTTCTTGAATAGGTATAAGCCACACTGTATCGCACTTTTCCTTTGGTTTTCTTTAACATCAGTTCAACACCATAGGCTCTTCCCTTTACATTGACAAGGTCAGTCTCAATATCGTCGTTCATCACAAGGTTTGTGCCTCCTTTAAAATCGACCATGTCTTTTATATGCTTATAATAGACCTCAATTGATGATTCTGTAGAGCTATTAAACAGCATTTTATAAAATCCTGCGGAATACTGATTTCCGACCTGCGGTTTAAGATAATAATCGCTTAATTTCCATGTATCTGTAGGTGATATTGAAGTAGTATTTGAAAGCATATGAAGATGCTGGCGTGTCCTGTTATAATTTACCTTTATCGAACTTGTTGATGAAGTTCTGAAATTCAATGATAATCTGAATTCCGGTCCTGCATAAGTTTTAAGCAATTGTCTTGAATTGAATGTCAGTGTATCAATAATTGTAGAGATGCTCTTTGTATATTCAGGATCATAAATCAATACTGTTC
>CAZTXH010000108.1:0-4485 GCA_964617415.1 uncultured Rikenellaceae bacterium
GTCTCAAGATGTTTCTCAATTTCAAGATTGCTTTCTTTATCCAGTTTACCATCCAGATAATCAATTATTTTTTCTTCCAGTTCCTCACATTTCATGTTCCAGCGTTTTTAATTTTGTTTGAAATAAACAGATCTCAATTGCCTGATAGCTCTGTATATTGCCACTTTAATAGCCGGTACAGATTGATTTACGAGCGGAGAGATCTCCTCATATTTCAGACCCTGATAGCGGCTTAACACTATCAGTTCCCTTTGAGCATCACTGAGTGTCAGAAATGCCGTTTCAAGTCTGTCGAAATCTTCCTCGTCATAGGTGTCGGTGGTTTCGGCAACATCGGAAGGAAATATGCCGCTATCTACAAACATGTCTCCTTCTTTTTTCTCCCTGTTTCTGTAATCATAATGCAGGTTTCTGGCTATCTGATAGATCCACGATTTGACACAGGCTCCCTCTTTATAAGTATGCCTGTAACGTATCATCCTGTAAAAGAGGTTCTGAGTCATATCCTGGCTTATATCTTTGGTCAGACCCATCCTGAAAAAGAAATTGTAAAGCTTACGGTGGTACCTCTCAAACAGTATCGACATTTCGGAAAGGTTACCCTTCTTTACTTTTTCCATTATCGTTTCATCAGGAATATTCTGCACGGTTTTATCTTTTTCCTTATAATGGTTACCTGTAAAGTTACAAATGGTTACAAAAAATCCGGAAAAATATCCCGGATCAATAATCAACACCTTCTGGCCCTAACGCCCTAAAGCCCTAATGCCTTAACGCCTTAATTCACCCCACACATCAGCACACTCTCCCAGGTAGGAGTAATTTTCTTAAATGTAACAGGCTCTTCAGAAGGATTAAAGAGATAACCAGCTGCCCTGTTTACAGTAGCGCCAGGTTTTTTCGAACAGAAAGGACACCTGTAAGTTCTTTTGAAATATTTCTTTCCTGATATCTCAGCATCATGCGGTGATCTGAAATTACCAAGAGAAATCATTTTACCGGAATCAGGTAAAAAGGGACACTCTTTACTGTGTATAATATGGTATCCGGAAAGTCCCGGCTTGATACAAATGAAATATTCTTTATGCATATTAGTAGATTTTGACAAATCACATTTTGAGGTTTTATCTATTTTCTTCCTAAATTGTTACCTGTTTTTTTAAACTTTTTTTCAATCCAGCCTGGAAAACATTAAAAAATCCATCCTGAAGAAAAATTTTATTACCATTTAATATTTTGTATTACAGTGTTTTAATAACATAAAAGGTGGTTGTCTCGCGCAATTTTCTTTTTTTTTATGGTAACAATTCAGTGTCTATCTATATAAACCTGTAAAAACCAATCTTAAAATTTAAAATCATGAAAAGGACAATCAGAACAAATTCGGCAAAAAGAGATTTTGAAAAGCTCATCTCCAAACTATCAGAAAATGAAGTACTTAATATCAATGCAATGAGTTGCGTAAGAGGTGGTGATCCTGACGGAGAAGGAGGTGGAGACGGTATCATTATTCCCCCAAAAGAGTAATAAGGGATCTGCTTAAGTACAGATATTTCCCTTTTAACAGAGCATCCGGTAAGCATTGGATGCTCTTTTTTTTTCTCATATTGATTTTTTTTTCGGAAATTGTGATCTTGCAGATATCAGGTTTACAATATGAAAAGGATTGTACAGCTTTGTGTCTTTTTGACACTTATATCAGTGAATAAATCAAGATCACAGGAAAAAGATCTCTATTACCTGTTTCCGGAATTTTCAAGACTATATTATTCAGGAGATTTTATTGCAGCAGAAGAGTGTATGCATCCTATTCTTAATCCTGAGAACAATTCACCAATCGATTGGATAATTGGTGCCTATAATAACATTGGTCTGGTAAAAATGAGACTAGGCCTATATTCAGAGGCATTAGAATTATATAATAAATCCGAAAACCTGACACTGGGTAATAAAAATAATAATCTCTTCATGATAGATATTTATAATAATAAATCCAGGATATATACATTTTACCGATCCTTTTCAACTGCTATTGAGTATCTTGAAACGGTCATAAGAATTTATGAGGATTTAGATAGTAAAGATAACAGTCTGCTTTCAAAACTATCAACCGGCTATCTAAACCTCGGTATAAACCATTATGAATCCGGTAATTACAGTGTTGCACTTGAAAATCTTAATAAAAGTCTGCATCTTAAAGAAAAATATAACTTACCTGAGATAGAACTGACATATCTAAACCTGGCCAAGACTTATGCAAGGATTGGGAACCTTGAAAAATCAGACATTTTCTTTGCAAAAAGTATAACCATAATGAAAAACAAGTTTGGCGAAAACTATTTTAGGATTGCTGAAATATATTTTGATTATGGAATTTTTTTAAGGACAATTTCAAAATTTAATGAGTCTATTAAAATAAATCAAAAAGCGCTATCCATCTGTATAAATCACTATGGGGATAAACATCCTTATGTTTCATTATCATTGAGAAATATAGGTGATTATTATCTTTATGTAAACAACTTTGATTCAGCACTATATTATTACCAAAAATCAATAATATCCATTGTTAACAATTTTTCGGAAATCGATATTAATAAAAATCCTTACTTAGATTCAGTAATCTTGAACGTTGAATTATTTAAAACATTACGAAAGAAAGCTGAAGCTCTGAAATTATCTGCATGCGAAAAAACTGACCACAATATAAAAATCTCAAATCTTGAGATAAGCCTGGAGACTATTGACCTTGCATTACAGCTCATTGACAGGATGCGCAACGAATATCTCACTGAGGAGAGCCGTATGTACCTGGCAGAGAATGAAAAAGAGACATACTTGGCAGCGCTTCACATTGCCGCAGCACTTTATAAGCAGACAGGAGAGAAGCACTATATTTCAAGGATGTATGACATCACAGCGAAGGCCAAGGCGGCAGTGCTTCGTAACGAAATAACCGAAAACGAACTGCTGGTTGCATCAGGCATTCCTGACTCTCTCTATAACAGAAAAACAGAACTCTCAACCAATATAGCTGCCTATAATAATCTTATCCTCAGAGAAACACAAGAAACAAATCCCGACAGCAATAAACTCTCTCTATGGAAAGATGATCTGTTTAATATGAACCGTGAACTTGAAAAGATCAATGAGGAGATAACTGCTATCTTTCCTGAACTGAGTATACTACTTGAAAGAACAGTACCGCTTACAGTTCATGAGATACAGGAGCAACTTGGAAAAGACGAGACTATTGTCGATTATATCCTTTCAAACCGCTATACCGATGGTAAACGGACTCTCTATTCTTTCATTATTACAAAAGATAATATTGGATTTACAAATACATCTCTCGATACACTCTTTATTGAAAATGCACAGGTTATCAAAGATCATGGTAACTCTGCTTACCGGGAAGGTGAATACAGGGATTATACTGGTGCCCTGAATTTTATGTACAAAAACCTCATAATGCCTTTCGAAAATACATTTACCGGCAACAAGCTCATCATAATACCCGACGAGGAGATAGCGTGGTTACCCTTTGAAGCATTTCAGAAAGAACTGCCATCACCTGATAAATCCGATTATGAGCAGCTTCCTTTCCTTATCCGCGAGTATATTATCTCTTATGGATATTCATCATCCCTCTTGTTTGGGAAATCACCTAAAAGAACAGGAGGCATAAAGGTTATGGCCTTTTCACCTGATTATGGAAATACTGAAATAGAGGCAGGAGTTGCCGGAGATCTTCCGGGTGCTGAAAAGGAGATTAAATCGATACTGAAAAGATCCAGGGGAAAACATTTTGCAGGCAGTTTGGCCACAGAGACCAATTTCAGGAATTCAATACGCCAACCTGCTATTTTTCATCTTTCGATGCACTCCGTTACCGATACAATAACATCAAAATATTCATGGCTTGCATTTGATTCAAAAGATGATACTAATGAAGATGGCAGGCTTTATAATTATGAAATAAGCCTTTTAAGAATAACATCACCAATGGTAGTTCTCAGCTCTTGTAACTCAGGATCCGGGACACTTTACCATGGTGAGGGACTGATGAGTATGGCACGCAGCTTCATCCTTGCAGGAGCATCATCGGTAGTCAGGACATCATGGGAGGTAAACGATGAAAAAAGCGCCGAGATAATTATCAGCTTCTATGAAAATCTATCGCGGGGCATGAGTAAAAATGCGGCCCTGCGCAAGGCAAAGCTCGATTTCATTTCAAATTCAACACCTACATATTCTGATCCGTATTACTGGGCTGCTTATGAGGTTCTGGGCAATAATGAACCTGTATCACATCGTAAGACGTTGATAATTATTGCTTTCTCAGGATTTATAGTGATAGCACTATTAATTGTAGTCTATTTAAGGCGACGAAGGATCTCTTCTGACCGTTCGCTATAGTATCCTTGTGATTGTACAAGAGATTCAAAACACGCAGATGCTTCTTCACTATTACCTAGCTTCATA
>CAZTXH010000108.1:4495-7215 GCA_964617415.1 uncultured Rikenellaceae bacterium
CCAGTCCCAGATACCATTCAGCTTCCCTGGCATACTCTCCACGCTCATGAACTACTCCACTGAGGAAGGTAACAGCCTGATCATATTCACCCAGACCCAGGTAGCACATTCCCAGGTAAAAACGTGGTACAACTGATACAGGATTAACAGAAGTAAGGTTTGAGAAACCTGCTGCTGCTGCCTGGTAGTCACCATTATTATAACTCGTAACAGCTGTTGCCCATACATCTGCTTCATTATCGGTCAGGCTTCTTGTTATCGGTGATACTGCCTCTATTGATTCGTAATACCTGGTGTATATTCTATCAGGATTACTACCCGACAACAGGGTACTTATTATAATTACAGCTCCGGTTATAACTGCTGCAGCAAGTGAAATATATCGTACTACTAGTGTTCTTTTCAAACCTGATTTTTCCCCTTTATGTGGCCCGGCTTTCTCCACAGTAGTTTTTACTTCAATTGAACCGGAAATATATTCCCTCATCTCTTCTTTCTTCTGATCTTTCTTCCCGTTATACTGTTTCTTTTCATGCCACTCCTTTACCCATTCTGTTGAGATCTCATTGAGGTTTTTATTTCCTATCTCTCGTCTGATCTCCCTGATCTCTTCTTTTATTTTTTCTTCCCGTTCTTTGGATTCCAGGGATGAGGTAATGAATTCCTTATTCTTCGTGTTTGCCTTATCAAACTGATAATCAGATAACATAGATTTAACTGTCCTGTTTGTTGCTTCATAGCCGGGATCTCTCTTTACTTCCTCAATATCGAGTTTCCCTTTCAGGTACCTGCCGATCTTTTGTAAAAGAGCATGATCATTAGCTGAAAGTGAAGAATCATCCCAGTCACTGTTCCCTGAGGATTTCATGTTTATATTTCTATCATTACTGCTCATCGGCACGAATAATTTCTATTTGTTTTGGTTTTCAGTAACTCTGGCTAAAAACTATGCTTTTTACTTTATACTTTTTACTCTTATCTTTCATTGTCCTCCGAAGCCTTCTTGACCGCCGGAGGCTTGCCGAAGGCGGTGGCGAAGGAGGATTCCTTTTATCTTTTGTCGTTTATCCTGTAAGTATACCTTCAATTAATAACATTCTTCGTAATTTCTTCCGACACCCTTATATTCTTATACTCCGGATGGTTCCTGACTTTTTCTATTAGCAGGGCCTGAACTTCACTTTTTTTCTTTTTTACGTAACCATAGGTATAATTCAGTTTCTCTGCAATTTCCTGTGGTGAAAAGCCTTCCCAATAAAGTTTCAATATTGTTTTACCTGTAGGGTCAATTTTATCGTATGCTTTCCGGAATATCTCCATACGGAGATTATCATCAAGTTGTTCCGAGACATCTGTATATTCTTCAGAAACAACATTGTTTTGCAGGTAGTTTGCTGCTGTTTGTCTCTTTTTTAGTGCTGTTTTCCATAGGTTTTCACAGATACAATAAAGGAATGTTTTGAATTTACAGGTAAGAGTGAAATTCCTGTTATCTATCTTTTCAAGGATTATCATCAATCCTTCCTGGAAAACATCCTTTGCATCTTCATAAGTACCACTCAACTGGCTAACCATGTACTTTATCATAGGTAGGTATTGATTAAAGAGATAATGCACCACATAGCTTTGACGTGTGCGGAGGCATTCGATGATTTCGTTGTCGGTATACTCTTTCACTGCTGCTGATATTTATTGCGGGGCAAAAAACAGCACATCAAAATTAGGCTTTTTTTTAATTAAACAAAAAAAAAGTGCTGTTTCATGGTAACAATTCGGGGTCTAAATCTATATATACTTAGAATAAATAAAGGGAGCTTACAACATGTTATTGCATGTTGCTGATATTGTGCATTTTACTGTTTCCATAAGAATGGGAGGGGTGAAATATTGGCATATTTCAGTATTTAAAACATGCTGAAACAAGATTTTTTTTGTAAAAAATGAGGATTACAAAGTCACAATACAATCATGGTTTTCGCCTCAGCAGGGATGAGAAGGAAAACATCCCCGGTGCCGGTACCTTTATCAGTAAGACAAAGGAAAATGCTGATGGTGTAAATTTTCAGTTAATCTTCGGGTCACAGATAGGAGAAGGAATTTATCTTAATACGGGGGCTGGGGTAACACAGCTTCTCGGTATTTCACCCGAAGATTTAACTGAAAAACTCTTTTTTGAGATGATTGAAGAGATAATACCTCTTTCCGATGATATACCTGATGATCCTGTTAAATCGCGGTTGAAGTTTATAAATGGTGAAATAAATAATTATCAGGCAAATGTAAGGATCAGGCTTCCCGGGGGAGAGAAGAGATGGATCCTCGATACATCAGTTCCTGTTGTTGATGATGAGACAGGCAGGGTCATAGGTGCCGTTGGCACTCTTTATGATGACAATTCAAGGAAGCATATCCTTGAAAAATTTGTTGAATCAAGAAATAAGGCTGAAGAGAGTGAGCGGCTGAAAGTCGCTTTTTTACATAACATATCACACGAAATACGTACTCCACTTAATGCTATTGTAGGCTTTTCCACACTGCTCGAAGAGTATCCCGAAAGTCCCGACAAAAGGAGAGAGTATATTGATATTATCTCCAGGAGCTCCGACCACCTGCTTGAAGTCATTGATGACATTGTTGAGATATCAAAGATTGAAGCAAATACTATCAGAATCGACCGTGAGAGTGTCGATCTGAAAAAGGTACTTCATACAGTATATGAC
>CAZTXH010000109.1:0-7206 GCA_964617415.1 uncultured Rikenellaceae bacterium
CGGCAGTCTCCTGGAATTCAGGGATATTGTTGTAGATATGATTCCTGTTCTCTGCCAGATCCATAAATGCAACAATATTACGGTTGCTTCCTTCTTCAAAACGGCTTATTTTATTTGTCACCCATACCTCAATTCTTTCAATATTTACACCTGAACTGACAATTGGCAGGCTACTTAATGCTTCATCATATATATCTCTGAAAAAATGAGAAAGGAAGAAGTGCCTATTTGCCTCATATTCATCGGCAAGTATTTCAAAATCACTAAGCTGGGCTCCTCCCTCAACCTGGACAACAGAGGATTCACCTCTCTGTTGTGAAAGGACAGTAGTGACAGTAAGCTTTCCGAATTGCATTTCTGTTTTAAGTCCGAAAAGACTGTAACTTCCTGTGATCAATGTTCCTGTAAGGGGAAGAGTTACATCACCAGCCTCAACTTTTTTAAGTATCTCATCTTCCTTTCCGGTATATTGAAGTTTCGTTCTGTTTTCAAATTCGAATAATGCATCAGTATTATAATTCACACCCAGTTCCATTTTGTCACCAATAGTACCCGTAACATTCATCTGTATCTTTTCCTTGAAGTCGAAAGTGGGTATTGTTCTCAGTTTTTCTGACAGGGTTGGATTTTCAGTACGTGATATATTGATCCCGAATATCAATTCGGCCGATCCCTGGGGGATAATGTTTATTACATTGCTTCCGAAGATCTTGTCAAATGCAGCTCCGCCAATTTCAATCTGGGGAATAAGTGTTGATCTGAAGCCTGATTCGTCTCCTGTGATTCTTGATTGCCAGTAATCACGCATTGCCCGGGAATACTCATATTTCCGGAATTCTTCAGGACTCATGTATACCGGCGTACGGTAATCAAATGATCCTACTTTTTTATATATAACATATTCATCTTTATCCGGATCATAAACTACACTGGATTTAATATTTGATGGAATATCGAGAAAGAGTGGATTTTTTTTTGTCTGCTCCCAGGGTATACCTGAGACATCTTCCAGTTTCAGTATTGATTTGCGGGTTGTATCACCAGTTTGTACAGATATCTGGCTGAAAGCTTCAGTTGAGATAAAAATAAAAGAAGCAATCAGCACAGGATATATTAATACCAGAATATGTTTATGTGATATTCCTGATCCCAATCCGGCTAATATTCAGTGTCACAAGTTCTTAAGCGCTCTCTTTATAAGTTCCTCGACAGTCAGGTCTTTATTCTCCTGTAGAATTTTGTCAAGTACTTTAAGAACAGCACTTTTGGCAAACCCAAGCATTACTAATGCTGATAACGCTTCTTCCCGTTTTGTATTGTCTGAAAATGGAAATATTTCGCCGGTTAATGCATGTTTACCCAGTTTATCTTTCAGGTCAACTATAATTCTTTGTGCAGTTTTTAAGCCTATACCTTTAATGCCCTTCAGAGAGTTTATTTCGGATTCAATTATTGCTTTTTCTATTTCTTCAGGACTAAGTGATGAAAGCATCATCCTGGCCATATTTGCTCCAACACCCGTAACTGATATCAGCAGTCTGAAAATATCTCTTTCTTCCCTGTCGGCAAATCCGTAAAGCTGGTGACTATCTTCCCTGATAACTTCATGGATAAGCATTTTATACTCTTGTTTTCCCTCCAGTTTTGTATACGATGTTAGAGATATATTTATAAAATATCCTACTCCCGATACTTCGATTGTTAGAAATGCTGGTTTAAGTTGTATTATTGTTCCTTTTATATAATCTATCATTCCTGGTCTTCAGTATTTAATATATCAGGGGGTAATTCATCAATTTTATCACTGTGTGTTTCTATATCCTGATGTTTTAAAGGATCTTTTGTCAGTTCAGCATACATCTGTCTGTTTCTATAGATTGTACATGCAAGATATATTGCCTGTCGGAATGAATTCTCAGATGCTTCACCTTTTCCGGCCATATGAAAAGCTGTTCCGTGTCCGGGTGATGTTCTTACAAATGGTAATCCGGCAGTAAAATTAACTCCCGAGTCAAATGATATTGCCTTAAAGGGAGCCAGTCCCTGATCATGATACATAGCAAGTATTCCATCAAATTTGCTGAATGACCCGGCTCCAAAAAAACCATCTGCTGGATAGGGACCAAAGGTCATTATACCCTCTTCCCCGGTTTGTTGTATTGCCGGGTAAATTATCTGAGCCTCTTCGGTACCCAGAAGTGAGTTATCACCTGCATGGGGATTAAGTCCCAGGACAGCAATCTGCGGTTTACGGATTCCAAAATCGACGATAAGGGAATTATTCATCATTCTTATTTTATTTGCCACCGAGTCGATGGTAAGCATTTCTGATACTTTATTCAGCGGAATATGCCCGGTAACAAAACCTATTTTCATGCTCTCGCTGATCATAAACATCATAACATCATCTGCATCTGATTTCGATTTAAGGTATTCCGTATGTCCTGAAAAATCAAATTTTTCCGATTGTATATTGTTTTTATCAATTGGTGCTGTGATCAACACATCTATTTTCCCATTCTTTAGATCCTCCACTGCTCTTTCAAGCGAGATAAAAGCGGATTCTCCACCCTGCAATGTAGATTTTCCAAGTTCAACCCTTACACTGTCATCCAGACAATTGATCATATTTGCCCTTTTGTGGTTGGCTTCTTCAGGGGATTTTATATTATTAAAACTGAAATTAGTGATATTCAGGGCCTTACGATGATATGCGGCCACCTTTGGAGATCCGTATACTACAGGTACACAAAAATCATTAATTGCATTGTCCATGAGGGTTTTGAGAATTACCTCATAACCTATGCCATTTATATCTCCATGTGAAATACCCGCTATGATTGTACTGGTTTCCATATTTATTACTTGTATTATTTATTATCTTTTGCAATCATCCTGAGGAATGTTGCAATCAGTCTTAATCCTGAGCCGGGACCCAGTTTCAACCTGTAAAAATCATCTTTCTTAAGTAATCCTGTTCCGGCAATATCAAGATGTATCAAAGGGTATTTTGTAAAATGTTCGAGAAATTTACCTGCAGTAATTGTTCCGGCTTCCCTGCCTCCTATGTTTTTAATATCGGCGATATCCGATTTGATCATTTCTCCGTACTCTTCCCAGAAAGGAAGCTCTGCAATTCTTTCATACACCATATTTCCACACTCTTCAAGAAGAGAGATATATTTCCTGTCTGCATTTGTCATCAATGCAATAGCCTGATTACTGAAAGTTATTGCTGCCGAGCCTGTAAGTGTAGCAACATCTATGATCAACTCCGGTTTATATTTTGATGCATAGCTTAGTGCATCTGCCAGTACCAGCCGGCCTTCGGCATCTGTATTTCCCACCTCAACACTCATTTTATTGTGCATTGTAATAATATCACCCTGAGTATATGCATTTCTGCCCGGCCGGTTGTCAGTAGCCGGTATTAAACCAATAATATGAACCGGTATTTTTGATTTTGAGACTGCATAAAAGACTCCCGTCACAGTAGCAGCCCCGGCCATATCGCCTTTCATCATATCCATATAGTCACCGGTTTTTATGTTAAGTCCGCCGGTATCATAAACAATACCCTTCCCGATAAGAACAATTGGCTTTTTATTAATGCTTTTCCCGGGCTTCCACTCGAGAATGCAAAATGCAGGCGGATCCACACTTCCCCTGTTGACTGCCATAAGGCCACCCATTTTTAACGCTTCAATTTTACCTTTATTCAATACCTCAACACTGAATCCTGCCGATTTTCCTGTCTTCTGAATTATTGATGCGAGCCTGGGTGCATTAAGATAATTGACAGGTTCATGTATAAGATCACGCGCTAAATAAACTGCTTCTGTAGTATACTTCAACCAGTTAATATCAGCCCTTTTTACATCACCCGATAATAACAGCCTTGACGGGTATTTTTTCTTTTCTTTCTTTTCCTCTTTTGATTTGTATTTATTGAATTTATAAAAGCTGAGAATCAGTCCCTCAGTGAAATCTTCAATTGCACCCTTATATGCATCCAACGAGGTTATTACAAGCTCGGTATGATTATTTGACCTGATAAGATCCCTCATGTTGAAAGCTGTTCTTCTTAGTTCTTCCCTTACCTTATAAGTGTTTTTAGCATCTTTAATCTTTACAAGGTAAGTACACTTGAAATAAGAGTTAATAAAAACATAATCTTCCCCGGCTTTTAACTGTCTCAGAGCATACTCCTTTTCAGTTTTATTGAGGCGCAGTTTTTCAGGAATTTTCTCTTTTCCAAGGATGCAAACTACTGATTGTTCAGGTGTAATATCGGATTTCAGTATGATTTCAGGATTCATTTTTCGCTTATTTTTTGAAGGTGTAAAGTTAATCAAATTATTGATTGTTTAGGATTCAAAACATTACCTTTGGAATGGTCATAATGATGAATCATTTATTTCCTTTGTGTCCCTTTGTGGTAAAAAAAATTATCCTATTGACCACAAAGAACTCAAAGTACACACTTAGGTGCACTAAGGGAAAACTTTGAATTTTAAATGGATTTAGGTAAGATATATGACAAAGCTCTTGATCTGGTTTCTCTAAATAAAGAAGAAGGGTTTAAACTCTATAAAGAGGCTCCTCTCGAAGAGCTTATATTTGTTGCAGACAGGCTGAGGAACTACCATAATCCCGGTAAAAATGTCGGTTGGATAATCGACAGGAATGTTAACATAACCAATATATGCTTTTCACAGTGTACGTTCTGTAATTTCTGCAGAAAAAAAGGAGCTCCTGATGTTTACATGACAACCACAGAAGAATACATCAAAAAGATTGATGAATTGTATTCTATGGGCGGAGATCAGATTCTTTTGCAAGGGGGTATGAATCCGGATTTTGGTTTGAATTTTTATACAGATTTGTTTATTAAACTCAAAGATCTATACCCATCACTCAAGCTGCATGCACTCGGACCACCTGAAATAGTATATCTTGCAAATAAAGAGAAGAGGACTTATCATGATATTCTTTCGAGTCTGATAGAGGCCGGACTTGATTCACTTCCCGGTGCGGGATCCGAAATCCTCTCTGACAGGGTAAGGAAAATTGTATCGCCGGCAAAGGCAACTGCAGATGAATGGCTTGAAGTAATGAGAGTTGCACATGAACTTAAGCTCCCGACTTCAGCAACGATGATGTACGGTCATATAGAGACAATCCCAGAGAGAATAGATCATCTCATCAAGCTCAGGGAACTTCAGTCCCAAAAGAAAGATAGCCATTATGGATTTATTACTTTTATCCCATGGCCTTTTCAGGATGAAGGCACACAGCTCAGGAATAAGCATGGAATAAAAAGCAGCTATAATAGTCCCGACTACATAAGGTTAATAGCCATCAGCAGAATCATCCTGAATAACATCAGGAACATACAGGCTTCAGTGATTACGGTTGGAAAAGAAACGGGTATGCTTTCGCTTCATGCCGGTGCCAATGATGTTGGATCCGTTATGATAGAAGAAAATGTTGTAAGTGCAGCCGGGGCAGAATATCGTTTCAGTGCAGAAGAACTTCAAGCACTGATAAAGGAGGCTGGTTTTGTACCGGTTCGGCGAAATCAAAAATACGAACCGGTATAATTGAAAAAGGGGGTAGACACACTACCCCCTTTAATAAAAGCTGCAAGTATCTTATTATACTTTTCCCTTTTCCTTATCGTCCTCTCCTTCTACTTTTGAAGCTTTCTTAAATTCTTTCATTCCCTGACCAATACCTTTGAACAGTTCGGGAATCTTACGTCCGCCAAAAAGCAGAACGATAATAAGCAATACCAGTATTATCTCGGTTAGACCAATCTTTCCCATCTCAGTAAATATTAAGTTTTATACAAAGTTATAAATAGTTTGATTATTAACAACCAAATATATCAAATACTATTTCTTAATCCACCTCATTATATCGTTACCGTTAGCAAGTATAAGTAATGAAAAAAGTATTATCATACCGACTATTTGTGCGTATTCCAGGAATTTATCGCTTGGCTTTCTGCCAGTTATTACTTCAAACAATAAAAACATAACATGTCCGCCGTCGAGAGCAGGAATTGGCAGAATATTCATAACACCAAGAATTATTGAGAGAAAAGCTGTCAGTTCCCAGAATGATTGCCAATCCCATATACCCGGGAAAATACTTCCTATAGTAATGAATCCACCCAACGACTCATATGCTTTTGTATGTCTTGAAAAGATAAGCCTGAACTGTTTCAGGTAATCTCCAATTGACTTAACACCTTTGGCAATTCCTGCCGGTATTGACTGAAAGAATCCGTAATTTACGGTTTTGAGTTCGAATATCTTATCCAGTGTCAGAGAAGTAGTTCCTATACCAAGCATACCTGCAGCTGTTGGTTTAACAGTAATATCAACAGCTTCCCCATCGCGTATCAAGTTCATCATTATAGGTCTGTTCTTATTTTCTTCCAGGTATTTCCTGAATTCATCATACCATTCAAACTTTATATCGTCAAGGCCAACGAGCTCATCATCTATAAGTACTCCGGCAGTTTTTGCAGGTGATTCTTTCTGAAAAGAGGATATTACATATGGAACAAAAGGTACCCGGGGTTCAATAAGTCCCTCCCTATTAAGAACCCCCCTAATATAGTCAACGGTAATATCAATGTTCACCACTTCACCATCCCGTTCAACCTGTATTGTTTTACGGTCGTTAAGGACTATATCGGAAGTTATCTGTAAGAAATTTTCTATATACTGGTTATCAACTGTCAGTATTTTATCTCCGTTTCTGAGTCCGAGTTCATATCCTACCGAATCGGTAACAATACCATATTTAACACTTGATGTAGGAAGGTATGTTTCACCCCAGGCAAATAGCACAAAAACATAGATCAATATTGCCAGTATAAAATTGAACAATACTCCTCCCGTCATTATTAGCAGACGTTGCCACGATTTCTTTGATCTGAATTCCCATGGCTGTGGTGGCTGTTTCATTTGTTCACTATCGAGCGATTCATCAATCATGCCCGATATCTTCACATAACCACCCAGGGGAAGCCACCCGACGCCATATTCTGTTTCTCCTCTTTTTAATTTAAATAGCGAAAACCATGGATTAAAGAACAGGTAAAATTTCTCTATCCTTGTTTTAAAGATTTTTGCCATGACAAAATGTCCCAGCTCATGTATAATAACAAGTATTGAAAGGCTAACTATAACC
>CAZTXH010000110.1:0-7205 GCA_964617415.1 uncultured Rikenellaceae bacterium
ATTTTTAATTGATTTAAATAATAAGCGGATTGTTTACATTCAAAATAATAGGGATGTTTTGATTTTTGAGGATAAAATATTGATATCTATTTCCATCCCATCGATAATAATATTTGATCTGTTGTACCACTTTTCGCGTTGTGTAAGCTTCTCCTCAATAAAAGCTATAAGTTTATCATCCGGAATATTTTTCAGCAATGGCCTTTCATCTGTTTCTTCCAATAATCTGTCGGCAAGCTGGGAGGGTGTCATCTTAAGGTAAACAGTCAGCCCGGTCTGAAGCATGAAATCCATATTATTGTCATGGCAGGGAGTACCTCCACCTGTCGAGATTATTGTTTCTTTATGGGAACCCAGACTTTTCAGGATACCTTTTTCAACAGAACGGAAATAAGCCTCTCCATGTTGTGAAAATATCTGTGGAATGGTTTTCCTCTCTTTTTTTTCTATTTCCCTGTCGAGGTCAATATATGACCATCCCAAAGATGAGGCAAGTTTTTCACCGGCAGTTGTCTTACCGCTACCCATAAAACCTATTATATATACAAGATATTTTTTCTGCATTAAATTTCGAGCTTCATCTGAGCCGGATCATCAGGTATTGATAAAGATTCTTCTTTTTCATCTTCCTCTTTATCCTGTTCTGTCGTAACACTCTCCTTTTTTACTACAGGTTCAAGTTCAGTTATATTATCAACAGTGAAGCTTGTAAGTCTCTTTCCTTTAGCCTTATAGCTTTTAACACCGATAAATTCAGCCACCTCAATGATCTCTGCCTCACGGTTTTTATGTTTACCTCCGAAATGAATTTAGAACCGCGGATATTCGACTTCTGTAATACTTACAAGCTTTGATTCAGAATGTTCATTAATAAAACATAGAGGTTTCTCCGATTCCTCGATCATAAATCTTTTCAGATAATAGAACTTTTGTTCTGCATCCCAATAAATTGCTGAATAGACCTTTCCTGGCCTGAATTTCTCAATCACCAGAATATTATCTTCAAAATGATTTGAAAGGTCAAAACCAGCATGTCTGAAATAACCGCTTTTTGTAATCACCAGGATTTTATCATCAGCACTGAATTCTCCAAGTAAGACACCTCTTCCTTCAACATTAAGCCTGTACACTGAATCATCAAACCATATTTTCCTGCCTCCCAGTGTTGATACCCCCTTCTCCTTAAGAGAAATTCTCTGTACGGCATGCTTTGTCAGTATATTTCCCATCGATGTTTTACCCTTTATATTAAGGTTTCCGAAGTCAAATTCAAAAGCCAGCTTTTTTAACCTTGCTTTGGGTTTATGTTGTACTTTTATCACTTCAGCTTCGCCATTAGGATTAGCACTGAAGTAAACAATCTTTGTTCCCGGTTTTCCTCTTGCCAGATTATACTCCTTGTCACGTGTCAGACCAGTAATAGCACACCGTTTAGCAAGGAAAGGACCATTTTTACCATCCTGGTATACAATATTGTAAATAGTCCGTTGGTCATTTTTGAGGAATACCCGGGCATGAATAATATTATTCCCCACAAACACTTTTTCAGCAACCTTTGTAATAAGATAAACACCATCTTTACGAATTACCAGGATATCATCAATATCGGAACACTCACACACAAACTCATCTTTTTTCAAACTTGTTCCAATGAATCCTTCCTTAGAATTAATATATAACCTGGCATTATTTGCTACAACTTTTGTAGCCTGTATCATATCAAAGCTCCTGATCTCTGTTTTTCTCTCCCTGCCCTTGCCGTATTTCTTCTTAATCTGTTTGAAATGATTAATAGAAAAAGGAATAATATTCCTTAAATGGTTTTCAACTTCATCCAGTTCTCCTTCAATATCTTTAATATGTTCATCAGCTTTTTTGACATCATATTTTGATATCCTTTTTATTTTTATTTCAGTAAGCTGTATGATATCCTCATTGGTAACCTCTCTCTTCATTTTTTTCTTGAAAGGTTCAAGTCCTTTATCTATTGCTTCGATCACAGCTTCCCATGATTCGCATTCCTCAATATCATGGTAGATCCTTTCTTCTATAAAGATCTTTTCAAGTGATGATATATGCCATTCTTCCTGTAGCTCATTTTTCCTGATCTCCAATTCTGCTTTCAACAATTCAACCGTTCTGTCTGCTGATTTTTTTAGTATCTCACTTACCCCCATAAATGAAGGCTTATCCCCTTTTATAACACATGTATTAGGTGAAATTGAATATTCACAATCAGTAAAGGCATAAAGAGCATCAATTGTTTTATCGGGTGATACATTCGGCATCAGATGAATCACTATTTCAACATTTTCCGATGTATTATCGTCTATCTTTCTGATCTTTATCTTTCCCTTGTCGTTTGCTTTTATTATTGATTCGATCAGAGAAATAGTTGTTTTTCCAAATGGTATTTCTTTGATAACGAGAGTTTTCTTATCAGATTTTTCAATCTTTGCCCTTACTTTCACAACACCACCTCTCTGGCCATCGTTGTATCTTGAGATATCTATCAATCCGCCTGTAGGAAAATCCGGATAAAGAGTAAATTCCTTACCCTGAAGATATAGAATAATAGCATCAATAAGTTCCACGAAATTATGTGGTAATATCTTCGATGCAAGTCCAACGGCAATACCTTCCACTCCCATAGCCAGCAGAAGGGGAAATTTGACAGGGAGTGTTACAGGTTCTTTATTCCTTCCGTCATATGAGAGTTTCCAGTCGGTAGTCTTGACATTAAAGACGACATCGAGAGCGAATTTTGAGAGTTTTGCCTCGATGTATCTTGGTGCTGCAGCACCATCCCCTGTAAGCACATTTCCCCAGTTACCCTGGGTATTAATAAGAAGATCTTTTTGGCCCAATTGCACAAGTGCATCACCTATCGATGCATCACCATGAGGATGGAACTGCATTGTATGACCGATAATATTGGCCACTTTACTGAACCGGCCATCATCCATCCTTTTCATTGAATGAAGAATACGTCTTTGAACAGGTTTTAATCCGTCATAAAGTTCCGGTACAGCTCTTTCAAGAATTACATAAGAAGCATAATCCAGGAACCAGTCCTGATACATTCCTGATAACGCCGTCACCGAATGAAGTGATTCCTGCTCGCCCGGCACTTTTGCCCTTCCTTCTATACCATCAATATCAAGATTTTTATCTTCCATAAACAAAATAAATGCTGCTTCCCGGATATGATATCAGATTTCAACCTTCAGGTTCTCAATAATAAAATCCTGTCGTTCCGGAGTATTCTTACCCATATAAAACTCAAGATAACCATTTACGGCATCTGCTTTTTTCATTCTGACGGGCTCAAGGCGCATCTCTTTACCGATAAAATATTTAAACTCATCGGGAGATATTTCCCCCAGCCCCTTGAACCTGGTAATTTCCGGATTTGGCCCGAGATTATTTATTGCTGTAGATTTCTCTTCCAGAGTATAACAATACCTTGTCTCTTTCTTATTTCTAACCCTGAATAATGGTGTTTGAAGAATATATACATGTCCTTTTCGAACCAGATCAGGGAAAAACTGGAGGAAGAAAGTTAGCAGCAGAAGCCTGATATGCATACCATCCACATCAGCATCCGTTGCAATAACAACATAATTATATCTCAGGTTTTCAATTCCATCTTCGATGTTCAGGGCTGCCTGTAAGAGGTTAAATTCCTCATTCTCATATACTATTTTCTTTGTAAGGCCGAATGAGTTAAGGGGTTTTCCCCTCAGGCTGAAAACAGCCTGTGTTTCAACATTTCTCGACTTGGTAATTGAACCACTGGCCGAGTCACCCTCTGTAATGAAAATCGTGGAATCGAGACTATCAGGATTATTTGTATTATAATGTATCCTGCAATCCCTAAGTTTTTTATTGTGAAGGCTTACTTTTTTTGATCTTTCCCTTGCCAGTTTCTGGATTGATGAGATTGCTTTTCTTTCTTTTTCGGAATCCTGAATTTTTTTCAGGAGTATTGTAGCTGTATCGGGATTTTTATGCAGGTAATTATCAAGCTGTTTCTTAATAAAATCATTAATAAAGATCCTTATAGAAGGTCCGTCAGGCCCTATATCTTTTGATCCCAATTTTGTTTTAGTCTGTGATTCAAATATAGGTTCCTCTACTTTAATACTTAGAGCAGCAATTATTGATGACCTTATGTCAGCCGGGTCATATTCTTTCTTGTAAAACTCCCGTATTGTCCTTACTATTGCCTCTTTGAATGCTACCAAATGAGTTCCTCCCTGGGTTGTATGCTGTCCGTTAACAAAGCTGTAGTATTCCTCTCCATATTGCATTCCATGTGTAAAAGCAACCTCTATATCATCTCCCTTCAGATGAATAAGAGGGTATAATCCCTCCTTGCTCATATTTTCCTCCAAAAGGTCGGCAAGGCCGTTCTTCGAATAAAATTTATTACCGTTGAAATTAACAACAAGGCCCGAGTTCAGGTATACGTAGTTTTTAAGCAACGAATCGACGTACTCCGAGATATAGAAATAATTACCGAACATCTCTTCATCAGGTTGGAAGATCGCCTCCACGCCATTTTCTTCATCAGTCTGCTTCAGTGGTTCATCATTTACGGTAATTCCGTGTTCGAACCCTGTAACCTTTACCTTTCCTTCACGTATTGATCTGACAATAAACTTTGAAGAGAGAGCATTAACTGCCTTCACCCCTACTCCATTCAGACCCACGGATTTCTTAAAAGCTTTTGTATCATATTTTGCTCCGGTATTCATTCTTGCCACAGCATCGAGAACCTTACCGAGAGGTATCCCGCGTCCATAGTCCCGTACCCTTACCTCCTTACCCGATATAGTTACATCTATCCTCTTTCCGAAGCCCATCATATACTCATCAACGGCATTATCCATCACCTCTTTCAGAAGAACATAAATACCATCGTCCTCCGACGAACCATCACCCAGTTTACCTATATACATACCCGGTCTCAACCTGATATGTTCCCGCCACTCCAGGGTCTTAATATGCTCCTCTGAATATCCTGCAACTGACATTTTTCAGAATTTTTGCGCAAATATAGTTAAATAGAGTGGTCGCAAACAGGCAATTTTTCAACAATCAGGCTAAATCTGGTTACTTCTGAAATGACAAAATGAGAGTTACCAAAATATTCAACTGATTAATTGACAATTACAATTTGACTTATTGTGTTGAAAAAAGAGCTGATATGAATTGTTCAGATGCTAAAACTTATATTTAAATCCCAAAGAAATTATCTGGGTTTCATAAAAGTTCTCATAAACAGCTGAGAAACCATCTCCATTAATTTCCTGCTTTATGCCGAAATCATTAAAAATATCACTAAACGACAATGTTACCTCTCCATTCTCTTTGATGACTGTCTGTTTCACACCCAAGTCCACTGAAGATCTTGACATCTGTTTTCCCTGGGGTATGTTTTTTGGTGTATAATAGAGCGCTGTCAACTGTACCTGTGTTCCTCCCTTGAATGTAAATTGATTGTTTAATTTAATATCTGCTGAGTTATCTGTCGTTTTTTGAATAGTGAATTCTCGTTCATACGGGAAAAGTAATTTCCCTGAGTATGGATTAATTGTATTATTATACCAGTTAAAGCTCCCGCTCAGTTTCCAGAATTCTGAGATATCCTGATTAAATATTAGTTCCACTCCTATGTTTGTTGCGCTCCCCACATTTTGGTATATTTTATTAATTATGTTATAATCTGCAGAAGAGGTATCGAGACTGTATATCCTTGTAAAGGGATCATCAATTGTATGGTAATAGCCGGCCAGCGATACTGATCCGCTTGTCCATCGCAACTTATACGACAATTCGTATGTATTTGTAAACTGAGGACGCAGGTATGGATTACCTACTTTCAGAAGCTCAGGATCATCATACTTCGGGAATATACGTAATTCAGGTTCTCCCGGTCTGTCAATTCTTCTGTTGAAGTACAGTGAAAGGCTGTTATTCTCGTTTAGTTTAAGAGTAAAACGTGTATTCGGGAATAGGCTAAAATAGTTATATGAGTCATTTTGTGGATAATAAATATTTTCGTTGTCAAGATCATAAAATACAACTGTCCCTTCAGCTCTCAATCCCCCTTCAATTTCAATTCTCATTGTTTCATAGATCCAGTTAATATATCCTGAATAGATATCCTCACCCCAGTCAGACCAGTCACCAATGTCCGGATAAATTATTGATTCAAATCCTCTGTCAACAGTATAAGAAACAGGTATTCTTCTTAATTGTAGTTTTGATCCTGCTTCAATCCTTCCGCTTTTTAGAGGTTTTATATAATCCACTGTAAAAACAGTAGTATGTTCAGTGGTTAGAATATGTGTATAATCATTTGATATTCTTATATATGAACTATCATTTAAATGATATGCCTCGTCTTCCCAGCCTTTAGTATATTGAATATTGGCTTTTAATTCGTGACCCGGTTCAGGATATTTATGCCTGTATGCAAGTGAGTAGTTCATGAAGCCGGTTATTTCATACTCAAGCCACGACCAGTAACGGTATCTCTGCTCCTGAGGCATTGCTATATAGGGTACCTGTGCCGTATCATGATGACTTTCATAATCATAAATTGATGAGAAGGTGAATACGTTGTTCTCATTCAGAGAAAAATCGATACCCCCTTTGAGAATATACTGTGATTGTTTTCTGTTTTCCGGTACCTGAGAAAAGGTAATATCGCTATTATCATAATATCTTGATGTGAATTCATTATTTGGAAGCCTCTCCTGTCGTAAAAATTCTGACTGGAAATACACATTGAACCTGCCTTTTTTATAATTCAGGTTCACGTTGGGTATATATTTTGGATTCAAAGAATAGCTTCCCAGCATTGTTGGAAGATCATCCTTTCGTTTGGTAAGCTGGCCTAATCCAAATGTAAATCCCACATCGCCATGCAATCCTGTTTGTGTCTCTTTCTTATAAATGATATTTATTATTCCCGCCATTCCTGCTGCATCATATTTTGATGACGGATTATTTATTATCTCGATCCTTTCAATGTTCATTGCGGGGATAGCTGAAAGTCCTTTCTGGCTTCCATAGCCTGTGAGACTTGATTGCTGACCATCAATGAGAATGGAGACTTTATCACTTCCCCTTAGTTCAACTTTCCCTTCCTGGTCAACAGTTATCCCCGGCAGGTTTCTCATAACATCAAGCAC
>CAZTXH010000111.1:0-7106 GCA_964617415.1 uncultured Rikenellaceae bacterium
ACTTATTTAAAAAATTCTAGCTTATGTTTTTTCAAACATAATACCTCTGTGTAACAAAAGAGTATTGAAGAACTTACACCGAGTTCCACAAAGGCCTTCGCTAATCGCTCAGGCTTTCACAGAGTAACATAGAGAAGAAATAGCATTAATCCCTATCAGGATTCTTTTTCTTACGATACTTTTTAACAAGGTCATTAATAATTAAGCCCACTAGAAATCCTATAAGTCCTCCATAGAGAGTGCCCCAGTACCATACTGATTTAATAGGGCAGGAACTGGAAAGACAGCCGATAAATTTCCAGTAAAGAAATCCCCCAATCAGGCCAAGGATTGTAAATATTATCAATAGTATATTTTTCTTTAATAATACCATTCTTGTAATAGTCTTGCAGTCTTTTTACTTCATTAATATTCTGCTATAAAAATCAATAACTTTTTTGCTTTCTTTTTCCCAATTGAGTATTTCTGATGCATTAACAGAATTTCGTTTCAGTTTGTTCAATAATTCCCTGTCATCTCTGAGTTTACTTATTGCTTTACTTATTTCAGCAGGTGTGATTTCAGGGATAATAATACCACAATCATTTTCTTTTATTATTTTCCTTATTTCAGGCAGATTACCGGTAATTACTGGAATACCTGCCGAGATATAATCGAACAGTTTATTCGGCAGACTGAACCTGTAATTAAGATTTGTATCCTTTTCGAGACTCAATCCGGCATCAGCAGATCTTGTATATCTCATCAGGTATTTCCACTGGACTTTTGGAACAAATTTAATTCTGCCGGAAAGATTGAGCTCTCTTGTCTTTTTTTTCAGATCCTGTAAAACATCTCCGGAACCGACAATAAGCAATGATACATTGTCTGTCATGCTTATGGCTTCTACCAGTTCCTCCCCTCCTTTCTCGACATTTATTCCACTGCCCTGGAAAATCAAAAGAAGATGTTCATTGTCCAAACCAATCTCTTCCCGAGTAAAGGAAGGAACATCAGAGGATACTCTTGAGTAATTTCGTATAACCACTGATCCGATCCTATGTTCTTTCTCATATTGCATTGCTATTGAATTACTTACGGTCATTACATATTCCAGATGCGGAAATATCATCTTCTCAATTGATTTCCATACCCACCTTACAAATGGTCTGGAATTTAATTCGGGTAATCCTGTAAAATATTCATGTGAGTCATAAACAAGGTTAACTCTTTTCAGTTTTGAGACAATATAATTGGGAAGCAATGTGTCGAGGTCGTTGGCAACAATCAGATCATATCTATGAAAAAGAAGGTAGAGGAAAAGACGAAGATTAAAGAATTTATAAAACAGGAATCCCCGTTTAAAGAGCATTCGGAATCGCTTTGTTTTAAAAGGAACTGATCCGGAATCACAGAAATCATCAAGCCATCTTCCTATGATCGTAATATCACAATTCAGTCTGCTGACTGTCTCTGCCATTTTCAGTACACGCTGATCGAAACATATACAGTTAGTAACACTGAATGCGACCCGGATTGTATGCTTTAAGGCTGACATGAGATAAATGTAATAATATCCTGAAAAAAGTTATGCAGTCATGCGGTCCAGTCAGGTTCCCCATGGATTACGACTGCAAGACTACAAGACTATATAACTCCCATCCCCGGCTTAACATTCTTCTCCGCCAGTTCAACAATTTTGCTTATTCGCCTGATCCTTGTTTCAGGTTTCTTTGCACTATTAAGCCATTCGATATACATTCTGCGTGATGATTGTGTGAAGTTTGTGAAGTTGATTAAAGCCTGTTCATTCTTTTTAAGTGCAGCAACCAGATCATCAGGTTCTTTTGGAATTCCATCCCTCCTGTCATCGTATATAAGATAATGTTTTTCCTCTGCCTCCTTGTATGCTTCTAATCCTGCCGGGTGCATTAATCCTGCCTTTTTAAGTTTTTCTACTCTGTCAATATTATATTTCGACCATCTACTCCCAGAACGTCGTGGTGTAAAACGCTGTATATAATAATCCTCATTTATCCTTTTTATTTTACCATCTATCCATCCAAAGCAGAGGGCTTCCTCCACAGCATCGTTGTATGGTATTCTGGGTTTTCCTGAAGGCTTTTTATAATAGCGCAACCAAACCTCTTCGCAATTTGAATAGTTCTCCTCAAGCCATTTACGCCATTCTTTCCTCTTAGTAAAATACAATTCCATTCCTTAACCTTTAAATATATACTTCATCAGTGTACCGAATTTTGGTCTTTTGCCCTGAAGAATAATTGCTGATCTGAAGATCCGGGCACCAGCCCAGACACACAGTACAGTGAACAATACTACACCAATCAGTCCCACTACAATTTGCCATACAGGTATGGTTACAGATGTAGATTGGCGAAGAAGCATCAGCATAGGTGTCCACAGTGGAAACAGTGAGCAGCCTATAGCCATATTACTTAACGGATTTAAAATAATTGGCATCATTAAAAACAACGGAATGATTATTGGTAACATTGCCGGAAATTGCATTGCCTGAGCATCTTTTGAGTCATTGCACGTAGCACCCAGAGCAGCCATTATTGATCCTATCATAATGATATTCAGTATCATATATACAAAAAACCAGGGAATTGCATCATAAGGGATAAGGTCCGACATATCTATTCTGTTAAGTGTAAAGATTCCTCCTGCCACATAAATCGCTGCTGTTGTAAGCGAAACAGCCAATCCACCAATTATCTTGCCAGTCATAAAATCCCATGGTGTAACGGAGCCCAGAAGCACTTCTGCAATCCGCTCTGTTTTTTCCTCCATCACTGCTGTAAGTAATGGTACGGCCGACATCATCAACATCATGAACATTAACAGGAGAAGAATATACGGGACAAAAATTGTCTGCAATTCGTTTATTTCCTTTGCATCGCTTACCTCACCAGTTTTCGTATCAATACTTACAAGCCCCATTGCTTCAGCATTTACCCAGTAGAAAAGGTCTTTCACACTTTCGTTATCAACACCCAGTTCGAGGATCCTTATTTCACGGATTTTATTATTTACTGTATTACTAAACCAGCTTCTCGTGTTATCGACTGCAGCATTTTCGGCATAATAAAATATCCGCGACTGTTCATCATTTGGTATAGGATGAATAACATTTCTACCGATCTGGGTAAAAGCATGAAGTTCCTTGCTTCTTACCCTGTTACTAAGTTCAAGCTTCTGTTTTTCGGGATCACCGGTATCAGGAGTGACAAATTCAATAAAATAGTACGGAGAACTTTTTTGACCCTTATCATTAACAGTATTTGAATTATTCCAGTCCTTAGCACTTTTCTCAAGATGCTCCCTGAATTGTCCGGAATAATCAATAACAGCAATTTTCTTGTCATCAGTATCAACTTTGTCTTTAAACAGGGTAAATACTAGTAAGCCTCCACCCATGAATATTGGCAGAAGCAAAATACCTATTATGAATCCTTTTGTCTTTACTGCGGCACGGTATTCTCTTTTTGCTATAATAATTGCTTTATTCATTATTATCTTCTTTTCCAGGTCGTGCAATACGAATAAAAATATCATTCAGGGATGGTGAGGCGATTTCAAATTTCATCACCCTTGTCTTATTCATGATATATGATAAAATCTGTTGTGGCCCAGCACCTGATTCCATCCTCACTTCCTGTGTCAGTCCGAAATCATTGATTTTTTCAATACCGGGGACATCCTCAAGGACACGGATACCACCTTCTGTCTGAATTCGAATAGTATCCTGTCCGTATTTATTCTGAATATTTTCAAGTGTACCATCAAGAACTTTCTTTCCTTTATAGATCATGAAAATAAAATCGCACATTTTTTCTGCCACTGCCATATCGTGTGTGCTGAAAAGAACAGTTGCACCATTATTTCTCAGATCAAGAACTACTTCCCTGATAACTTCAGTATTAACAGGATCAAGTCCGCTAAAGGGTTCATCAAGGATAATTATTTCGGGCCTGCTTATAACAGCAATGATGAACTGAAGTTTCTGAGTCATTCCCTTACTGAGTGTTTCTACCTTCTTATTACTCCATTTTGCGAGATCGAACCTTTCAAGCCAGTAATCGGCTTCATTTGAAGGTTTTTTAATATGTTTCAGTTCACCATAAAAAGTGACCAATTCCTTAACCTTCATCTTCCTGTAAAGTCCCCTCTCCTCAGGGAGGTACCCGATATTATCATGCCTGCTTCCCGTATGCTCTTCTCCTGAAATAAATATCTTACCACTATCGGGATAAAGTATATTCATTATCATCCTGATAGTGGTTGTTTTCCCTGATCCATTCGGCCCTATAAAACCATAGATACTTCCCTTGGGGATCTGTAGAGACAGATCATCTACGGCTACATGGTTCTCATAACTTTTTGTGATATTCTGAAGTTCAATTATTCCCATAATAAATTATTCTATATTTTAAAATACCAACCTAAGAAAATAATTCTGGCACAATTTACATTATTTAAAGGATTATGCTATTTTGGATTGCAGATTTTGTTATCGTTAATTGGAACACCAGTTAAACTGAATGTTTGCAAGTTGTTTATATTTGTACATAAAAGATGTTTACGTGATTTTACATAATATATCTCTGAAAAAATATAATTCTTTTGGTATCGATTATAAGGCAAAATGCATTGTTAATTTAGAAACCGACGAAGATATTGCTACTTTTTTCAGGAAGAAAGAATTATATACTGATAATATATTTATCCTGGGCGAAGGAAGCAATCTTCTTTTCATCTCCGATTTTCACGGCATAATAATTCATCCGTCAATCGAAAGTATTACCATTGAGGACGAAAAACCTGATTATGTGATAATATCTGCCGGAGCAGGTATTATCTGGGATAAATTTGTAGAATGGTGTGTAAAAAAAGGTTATGGAGGAATTGAAAATCTATCTTATATCCCAGGAACTGTTGGTGCTACTCCTGTACAGAACATCGGTGCTTACGGTGTTGAAGTGAGAGATGTTATAGTTAAGGTACAGGCAACCTCTATGAGCGACGGTAAGCTGAAGGAATTCACTAATGAGGAATGTCGCTTCGGATACCGTGACAGTATCTTTAAAAATGAACTTAAAGGCAAATACCTTATTACAAGGGTTTTCTACAGACTGCCCCTCAATGCACCCTATATTATAAGTTATGGTAATTTGAAAGATGAGATTGAAAAGATCGGATCTTTGTCACTAAAAAATATAAGAAAGGCTGTTATCAATATCAGGAGGCGGAAGTTACCTGATCCTGCCCTTATCGGAAATGCAGGAAGTTTCTTCAAAAACCCGGTTGTAACATCTGATAAAGCACAGAATATTAAAACCATATACCCTTCCATACCATCATTCCCTGATCCTTCCGGAGGAATCAAATTATCTGCAGCCTGGCTTATAGAGCAATGCGGATGGAAAGGAAAACGGACAGGTGATGCCGGTGTTCATGAAAGACAGGCACTGGTTCTAGTAAATTATGGAAAAGCCACAGGGAAAGAGATATTTGACCTCTCGGAAAGAATACGGGAATCTGTATTTGAGGTGTTTGGTATTAATCTTGAAAGAGAAGTTGAAGTAATTGGTAATGTATAGTATTTCGGATTGAGGATTTTACCTGTAAATTTTCCTTCTATTCAGTTCTCTCTGGTATTCAGCAGCATACCTATTATGCTCTGAGAGTGTTTTTGAGAAATTGTGATATCCTGAAAAATCAGCTTTCGCTGCAAAATAGAGGTAATCATGCTTTTCAGCGTTTAGAACCGCATCAATACCCTCTATAGTCGGGCAACCTATCGGACCGGGCGGAAATCCCCGGTGCAAATATGTATTATAAGGAGATTTGATTGTGAGGTGTTCCGTTAATACTCTGGTGATCGTAAAGTCATTCAGGGCAAATTTGATGGTAGGACAAGCCTGCAGGGGTATTCCTCTGTTAATTCTGTTCAGGTAAACACCTGCAATCATCGGTTTTTCATCTGCCTTGGCCACTTCATCATCAATTATGGATGCAAGTATAGACACCTCTATTTGCGACAGTTTAAGTGCAGCGGCTTTTGCCAGACGTTCTTCAGTCCAGAACCTGTTATACTCCTTAAGCATCCTGTCATAAAGTTCTCTGGCATCAGTATCCCAGAAGAACTCATATGTATTTGGTATAAAAACAGATATTACATTTTCTTTTGTAAATCCATCATCCTGGTAGTTATCTGGTTCGGAAAGAAAGTCCATTATAGATACAGAGTCAGCTTCTATCTGGCCGCCAATTTTTCGTGCCAGGTCTGTGAGATATCTTATGTTGTTGAATGTAACCTCTAAAGGTGTCTGCGATCCGGAGCGTAAAAGGTTTATCAACCCATTATATGACATATCGTCGTCTATAATATATCGACCTGATTTTACTAAATCAGGATACTTCTTTTTATCAGCAATCCACTTAAATATTTTGATATTCCTGATATTGAGGTTAGCTGTTAATGTATCCAGCACCTGGTTATAAGTTGAGCCTGTTGGAATAGATAAGGTAGCCTTTTGATTAATGGCCTTTACATTTAAGCCAAATAAGATTTTATAAATCAATAATATACAGACAATAATAAATCCTGTGATGGAGAGAATTATAATATTTTTATTCTTCTTCATATATATTAAAAGAGCGTCAAATTTATGGATTTGATATCAAAAACAAAAAACGAATAAAAGCATTGGTTAAATCATCAATAATAAATAATACATTTTAAATTATTCCTATTTTTACATAGTTCAAAAATGTAAACATTTAAAATGAAAAACAATATGTCTGTTTCAATGTTAATTCTTCTCCTGGGAATAGGAATTTTAACAGGTATAGTAGCCGGTATGTTTGGTATTGGCGGCGCTATAATTATGGTTCCTGCCCTTGTTTTTATCATGGGATTCAGCCAGCATATGGCACAAGGTACAAGTCTGGCAGTCATGCTTCCGCCCATTGGTATCATTGCAACCTGGAATTACTGGAAGGTCGGGCAGGTAAATATTAAGTTCGCTCTTATACTGGCTGTAGCTTTTTTGATAGGATCATATTTTGGTTCGAAGCTTGCTATAAACATACCCCAAAAC
>CAZTXH010000112.1:0-7103 GCA_964617415.1 uncultured Rikenellaceae bacterium
CCTTCATTTTCATTCAGCGTGAGTGGAATGGCAACCTATTCAACAAACCAGGGGATATCAAATTATTACTTCTCAAACCAGGAATTTGCATGCCTGGATGCTTCAACAAATGAATACTTTACATATGAAGGTGAAGTTATGTCCGGAGGAGGTATAAATTTCCAGTTCAGGAATTACCTGATGGCGAATCATCCCGGAAGAAGAACAGCACCTCTTGGATTGTATGCAGCACCTCAGTTTATGTACAGGAGGATTTCAATTAAAGGTACTCACCCTGAATATATTGAAATTGAACCGGATGAATGGGAATGGCAGGATGTTGAAATTACACAAAAGCTGAATATTTATGCAGGAGGTGTCATTCTCGGTATTAAATTACCTCTCTTCAATACTCTTGCTATTGATATCTTCGCAGGGGGTAATATTAAGTTGAGCGGTTATAAAAATGAAAAAGGTTTTACAAAATATAAAGACTGGTTCAATATTGATTTTTCAGGGGTCTCGCCGGTTGCAGGTATTGCCGTTGGTATCCTGAAATAATATTAAATTAGTAGGAACGATGCTTGCATCGTTCCTACTAATTAATAACATATGTTGCTACTTCTTCTCAAACAGCCTCACTGTTTCATCCTGAAGGAGCACCCAAAGTGAATAGACTCCTTTCAGGGTACCGATAGGAATATTAAGACACCCAATGGCTGCGACAATAATAATCAGGTATCTTGCCCATACTTTATAAGCCATAAGACCTATACCTCCCACTAATCCGAGAGTTGACATAAATCCTATCAGGATGGGCAGACTAACAGCCAGGAAACTGAGTACGACGGTTGGAATTTCATCTCCATTAACAAATCCTCTGGCAAACATAAGGGCAAAAAAAACTGATAATGCCCCGATAAGGCCCAATACTCCGAATGCAATGTGTATTACCCCAACTACGGTAACATGTTTTTTCATTCTTTCTTCTTCGGTAGTTTTAACTTCTTCAGCAGATTTTACTTCTTCCATGGTATCATTGAATAATTAGTTAGTAATCATTTTCATTCCTGTATAAAGGACTGGCAATTTAATGATTTGATGCATTATTTTCATTAAAATAAGCATCAAAGCAACCTTTTTATAACAAATACTTTCTATTGTTTAAATAGTTATTTAATTTTGATATTAAATAAAATTTCAAATGAAGAAAAAAATCAAATATACAGCAGCATTTCTCTTTCTGGCCTGGGCTGCAACATCCTGTGAAGCTCTTGAAGAATGCAAGTTTTGCCGTATGGTCATGACAGATAACACAACTAGTGAAGTCACATATGGTAACGAGACCGAATATTGTGGTGCTGCTCTTGTTGCAATTGAAGCAAAAAGTCCTACTACTGTGGGAAATACTACTACTACCTGGGAGTGTCGCTAATATTTTACACCTATAAGTGTTACATCATCCACCTGGGGTGAATCTCCACGCCATTCCTCAAATATTTTGTCCAATTCTTCTGCCTGCTTCAGCATGGGCGTGTCGTTCATTTCTACCAGTGTTCGCTTCAATTGCATAGACATAAATTTCTTCTGTTTTGGTCCGCCGAACTGATCGGCAAAACCATCCGAGAAGACATAGAATTGATCATTCTTTTTAAGTTCAATTTTATGAAGAGTAAAAGGCTGCATCCTGTAATGAATTGCGATAGGCATTTTATCTCCCCTGTAATGAATAAGCTCCCCTCCTCTTACAAGATATAGCGGACAGTTTGCTCCTGTGAACCATAATGTATCCGTTTCAAAATCGACAGTACAAACAGCTATATCCATACCGTCTTTCAGACTATCTTCATCCACAACCTGGTTGAAAGATTTAATAACTCCCTGTCTCAGATTTTCTGCGATCTGGTCAGGCATAATAATACCTTTGCTATTGACTATCTCATTAAGCATTGTTACTCCAAGCATGCTCATGAATGCCCCGGGTACACCATGCCCTGTACAATCGGCAGCTATTATGATCTGTTTCTTCTCTACTGTGCTGACCCAGTAAAAATCACCACTTACTATTGCGAGAGGTTTATAAAGAACAAAATGTTCGAGCTTATCACTGAATAACTCAAGAGAAGGTATAAGTGCTGTTTGTATTCTCTTGGCATACATAATACTATCTTCAATATGTTTTTTCTGGTAAGCAATCTGGTCTCGCTGAGCTGCTGCCAGATCCCGCTGACGTTCAATCTCATCTTTCTGTCTCGATATTGTTCTGTTTTTCTCCTCAAGCCTTATGTTTGCCTCTTTCTTGATCTTGTAGCCCCTGTAGATGTAGTAGGCCAAGACTATGGCCAGGAACAGGACAAAGAGAACGGCATAGAGCACTATTTTCTGTTTTTCCAGTGTTTCGACCTGAATCTTAATCCTGTCTTCTTGTTCGCTAATAGTATTCTGTTTATTGCTTATCTCAGCCAACTGGTCTGCAATTTTGGCTCTCTGGCTGGCAAGAGTGTCTTTCTGTACCTGCACCTCTCTCAGTTGCTCTGAAATAGTATTACGTTGTGATACTATTTCAGACTGCTGCCTGTTTATCTGGATTAACTGTGCTTCAAGCTGTCTCTGCTTCTCATTCAGTGCTTTCTCTTTTTCTGCGATCTGTTTATCGAGGCTGTCGAGCAAAGCCCTTTGCTTCATTATCTCCTGCTTCTGAATCTCAATCTGTTCGAATTGCTGCTTTATCGTTTCTTTCTGAACCTCAATCTCCTTGCTTGCAATATCATAAAGATTCTCCCAGTCCTCTTTCGTCTTTATAGCCATGAAGAGTACCTCCTGTGGAATACTCATCCCGGCTTCATTAACAGCTTCTTCATTAATATCATAACGTGGCCTACTATTAACAACAATAAAATTCAGCATTGACTCCTGGAATTCATATCCCTCAGTAATTAGCATTGTCTGGTGACCGGCAATCTTCTTTTTAACCTTTTCAATATTGAACTCGGCTGTCTTATTCAGATACAACACCTGTGTATGAGTTATACTTTCAATGTTCCTGAATCCTATTATGACAACCGGTTTATCCTGGATCTTTGTCCTTGTTTTAGCCAGGTTGCCCATTTCGTAAATAAGATCATAATCACCCAGCATGACACCTATTTTGAAATCTGCTGAATCGGCAAAACCTGGTCCGTAATCAATATACCTGGCGAGGTCAAAAATATAAAGTGCTCTTGTTGGATTATCAAAACCTTCCTGTCCGTATGTATTATATACCTGTAAAACGGAGAAAAGAAGAGGAATGATAGTTTTTAAAATTCGGGATTTGATAAACATGTCTGTTAGAATGAATATTACTACGAAATTGCGAATTATTATTCAAGAATGCAAGTAGCCGATTACCAATGTCAAACAGCAATGTTGAAAAATTGTTAATAACTGATCTTTCTACAACTCTTTTCCTCATTTTCTTGTCGTAATTTTATAACAGTTTGTTTGAAATCCGCCATAGCATTGAATATCAACGATATACAACTCGAGGGTAAAAGTATAATAATTGTTGAGGACGATCTGCCATCAATAAAATACTATGAAACCCTTCTGAAAAATTCCGGTGCAGACATAAGCATATTTCATAACGGAAAGGAATTCATCGATTACATAGACCATAAAAAGGAGAAAATTGATCTTGTATTTATGGATTTCCTTATCCCTCTTGTCAACGGAATTGAATGTTTGAGGATATTCAGGAAGACATGGAAAAATGTACCTGTTCTTATGCTTACAGCATATTCCTCCGAACAATCAAAAACAGAAGCTTATCTGGCAGGATGCAATGAATATGTGTTAAAGCCGATCTATCCCGAAAAAATCTTCTTCCTTATTGAAAAATACCTCAAGCAGGAGGTATCATCCTCATATATAGACTGACCATCTCTCTCCTATTGTGATGAGAGTTGCTGTGTCATCAAATAGCGGGAATAATAATCTTCAAGTTTGATGTTTATCTGATCTGCCAGGTCTTTTTGACCAAACATCTCACATGCCATAGCTGTTCTGGAAGTATATTGGATAGCCGTTTGAATCTCATATTCAGCCGAATTTATAATGTAAGGTCTTTGTTTCAGGTAATAATCAAGCTGATCATAGTAATGATCACTTAATGCTATTGTCATTTCAACAGCCTTATCTATTGCTCCCGCCCTGAAATATGCTTCTATCACATCAGGTACATAGGGGTCATAAGGTACCTTGTCAAGAGGAAGAGCCTCCATACAATGATCAAGTACACTGATGGCTTTCTCATTTTTACCTTCCTGTGCCAGTGATTTTGCAAGTCTTGCATAATTGAGTCTTGCTCTTATCACTATCAGCGTGCGCCGATGATGATAATCTATATTGACCCTTGGATCATTGGCTCCCCCCCATACGAATTTATTCATCAGATTGTCATACAGGATATCTGTATCGATACGTCCATAGTCAAGCCAACCGTTATTTCCCGTTCTTATCGGTACAAGACGGTAGGCAAGACCTTCAAGTTGAAAATATTCTTCAAGTCCGAGAGCATCGTTATGATAGCCGGTCACATAATAAATCGGGCGTTCCCAATTATTATGAGCAAGAATGTCGAGAACGATAAGCTGGCTCTTTAAAATAGAACTCCCCGTGAGTTTAATATCAATGTAGGGTACTATTTTTAAGGAATCCTCCGGCTTTACCGTTCCTGACTCCAGCACCTTTTTCTTATCTACCGGAAGACGTATTGTACGGGACGGAATTATATCAAGTACCTCGGTTGGAGATATTTGTATCTTAGTTGCCTTGTTCTCACTGTTTACCCAGTTGATAATTGTTCCTATATCAACAGGTTCTTTTGTCTTTTCAATAATAAATACCTGGTTATTTATACCATCATAATACTTCTTTGTGGGAAGTGTAACAGGTAAAGGATCAGACTCGTAGGTCTTATATTTCATCTGATCGATATACCAGTCGGTATTGAGAAGCATTAGGTTACATACACGTACATCTGTACGTGCTCCTTCAACCTCCTGGGCATACCATAAGGGGAATGTGTCATTATCCCCGTTTGTAAATAGTATTGCATTTGGTGCACAGGAATTAAGATAATTAAATGCAATATCACGTGCCAGATACCTGTGCGATCTGTCATGATCATCCCAGTTTTCTGAAGCCATAATGAGAGGAACCGCCGCAATACAAAGCAATCCGGCAACGGGTACAGCAGTCTTTCCCCCGGTAATTTTTGAAATGCCTTCAAATAATGCAAGCATTCCCAATCCTATCCATACTGCATAAAAATAAAATGAACCGACATAAGCATAGTCACGTTCCCTGGGTTGATTAGGATACTGGTTCAGATAAAAGACTATTGCAATGCCTGTCATAACAAAAAGAAGCAGTATTATCCACCAGTTCTTGTTATCGCGGTTAAACTGATAGAAGAGTCCTGCCAATCCCAGAATAAATGGCAACAAGTAGTATTTATTCCTCGAGGTATCATCTTTAAGTCCTGCCGGCAGATCAACTGTTCCTGTCCTGGGTTCGTCGAGGAATTTTATTCCGGTAATCCAGTTACCATTTATGGCACCACCTGTACCCTGAGTGTCATTTTGTTTACCCACGAAATTCCACATGAAATATCTGAAATACATATATCCATACTGGTAACTGAACATAAATTTCAGATTTTCACTGTATCGTGGTTTTCTGATTGTAACTCTCTCTCCTGACTGATTAGTGACTTGTAATGGTATTCCTCTGTTTCCTCCCCATTCCCTGTAAATCTCATCATGCCCGTTTTCAGTCTGATCGCTCCACATCCTTGGGAAAAGTGTTATAAACCTTTCGTCATATATACGTTCAAGCCTGCGGTGAGTCACAATGTATTCTCCATTCTCAAGGGCATATACGGGTTTCCCTTCTCCATAATCTAGTACCGGAGCATTATAGTACGGACCTTTTATCAGCGGGCTTTCTCCATACTGTTCCCTGCTGAGGTAATATAAAAGATTAAACGGATTACTTGGATTATTTTCATTCAAAGGAGGATTGGCAGAGGCTCTGATAACAATTATAGCAATAGAAGAATAACCTATAAGTATTACCATAATTGCCGTGAGTATTGTATTCAGCATAACACGATTTCTCGAAGCTATATACCAGACAAACAGGGCTACCAGGATTAATATCAGTATATTGTAAAAAGCAGATTCCGATACTATCCATACCCCTGTTAAAAACAGAGCTGCTATGGTGATCAGGCTGTTATAAGTCCTGTTATTTGAATTTAAAGATAATCTGACACCAAGGATAAACATTACTGTCAGAATTATCATATAAAAGAGTGCCCCGCTGTTCGGAGGAAGATCCAGAGTATTAACAAAAAACAAGTCGAGTTTTGATGCTATTTTCACAATACCAGGCATTATTCCCCATAGTAATAAGGCCAGCATCACAAATGATGAGGCTACTGAAATGATAAGTCCTTTCCATGAGAATTCGTATTTCCTGAAATAATATACCAGTACAATAGCAGGTATTGTAAGCAAATTGAGCAGGTGTACCCCAATTGAAAGACCCATCAGGAATGCTATTAATATTATCCACCTGTCGGAATGTTTTTCATCAGCAATTTCTTCCCACTTTAGTATGGCCCAGAATACGGCAGCAGTAAAAAACGAAGATGTTGCATATACTTCTCCTTCAACAGCAGAGAACCAGAATGAGTCGGAAAAAGTAAAGGCGAGCGCTCCTGTTACTCCGGCAGCTATAATTGCTGCTATTCTTGTTGTATTAAACATGCTCCCATCTTTAACAAGTATCTTCCTTGCCAGATGAGTTATGGTCCAAAATAGAAACAAAATAGTAAATGCACTTACAATTGCCGATAAGGCATTAATCATCACTGCAACCCTTGATGTATCCCCGCCGGTAAAAAGGCTAAAAACCCTTGCAAGTATCATAAACACCTGACTTCCCGGAGGATGCCCGATCTCTATTTTATATGCGGAAGCAATAAACTCACCACAATCCCAAAGGCTGGTCGTTGGTTCAAGTGTGACAAGAAAAGAAATCTCTCTCTAAAACACATCAGACGCTGCCGACGAAGA
>CAZTXH010000113.1:0-6985 GCA_964617415.1 uncultured Rikenellaceae bacterium
AACCTGGGCGGGGTAAAACCTGACGGATCAGATGCTGTAAATGAAATGACCTATATACTTCTCGATGTTGTCAGGGAGATGAGAATAGTACAACCCAGCTCAATGGTCCAGGTCAGCAAAAAGAATCCCGACAAGTTTATTCATAAGGCACTCGATATTATTAAGACCGGATTCGGACAGCCCTCCTGCTTTAATACTGAGGCAATAATAAAGGAGATGCTGCGTCAGGGAAAAAACCTTGTCGATGCCCGTAAAGGTGGAGCCTCGGGTTGTGTTGAGACGGGTGCTTTCGGCACAGAAGCATATTGGCTCACAGGATATTTCAATCTTCCCAAAGTGCTTGAACTGACACTCAATAACGGCTTTGACAAACGGACAAATATACAGGTTGGTTTTACGACAGGCTATGCAAAGGATTATAAATCATTTGAAGAGTTGCTGTCAGCCTTTAAAAAACAGGTTAACTATTTGATTAATATCAAGATAAGAGGTAATAATATAATTGGTAAGACCTTTGCTTCCTGGCTTCCTGCACCCTTTCTCTCTTTACTTATTGAGGACTGTATAGCTAAGGGGAAAGATTATAACAGTGGTGGAGCACGTTATAATACATCTTATATACAGGGTGTTGGTCTGGGAAGTATAACTGATATTCTTACATCGATTAAGTATAATATCTATGATACAAAGAGATACTCATGGGATGAGTTAACAGAAGCCCTTGATGCTGATTTTCAAGGATATGAAGAAGTACAGTACAACCTGATATACAACACACCCAAATACGGGAATGATGATGATTATGCCGATAGTAATGCTGTTGAAGTCTTTGATATTTATTATGATGCAGTGACTGGCAGGCCCGATTCCAGGGGAGGTGTTCACAGGATAAATATGCTTCCGACCACTTCACATATTTATTTTGGTAGTGTGACAGGAGCCACAGCCGATGGACGCTTAGCATTTAAACCTCTTTCCGAAGGTATTTCACCGAGCCAGGGAGCCGATAAACAGGGACCTACTTCTGTAATTAAATCAGCTTCAAAAATAGACCATCTACGTACCGGCGGAACACTTTTGAACCAGAAATTTGCACCACAGTTCTTTGAAGATGAAGGGTGTTACAGCGCTCTGACTGCGTTAATACGAAGCTATTTTACCCTCGATGGTCATCATATCCAGTTCAATGTGGTAAGTGCCGACACCTTAAGAGATGCACAGAAGCATCCTGAATTATACTGCGACCTGATTGTACGGGTTGCCGGTTATAGCGATTACTTCAATGATCTTGGTGAGAATCTTCAGAATGAGATCATTTCAAGGACAGAACATGAATCTATTTCTTCTTATCCCTCGTCTCGTTAAATACTGATGTGGCTGTTGCAACAATACTTGATATATCTGACAGGTTCGATGGCAGTATAATCGTATTATTCTCTTTTGCGAGGTTTCCAAACTCTTTAAGGTATTGTTCAGCTACCCTCAGGTTTACTGCATTAAGTCCGTTTTCCTCTGATATTGATTTAGCTATTGCTTTAAGACCGTTGGCAGTTGCTATGGCAACCTGTTCAATTTCACTGGCCCTTCCTGCAGCTTCGTTTATACGTCTTTGTTTTTCACCTTCCGATTTCAGGATGTATTCCTGTTTATCACCGTCTGCAACATTAATTTTAGACTGTCTTGTACCTTCCGATTCAGCGATGATAGCTCTCTTTTCTCTTTCAGCTCTCATCTGCTTTTCCATGGCATCTTTAATACTCTGGGGCGGAACAATATTTTTGACCTCGTAACGGCTAACCTTTACACCCCATGGATCACTTGCTTTATCAACTGCTGCAACAATAGTAGCATTTATCGATTCTCTCTCTTCGAAAGTCTTATCAAGTTCCAGCTTACCAATAACACTCCTCATAGTTGTCTGGGCAATCTGTATTGATGCAAAACGATAATTGTCGATACCGTAAGAAGCTTTTTGCGGATCGAGTACCTGGAGATAGAGAATACCGTCAACCTCAACGGCAATATTATCTTTTGTAATACAGGTTTGTGATGCCACATCAATAGCCTGTTCTTTTAGAGTATGTCTGTATCTAACCTTATCTATAAAGGGTATAAGGACTTGGAATCCGGCTGTATAAACGGATTTAAACTTACCCAGCCTTTCAACAATTATTGCTGTTCTCTGCGGGACAATTTTTATCACTGTTGCAATAAGGATGAATGCAAGAAGAATTGCACCAATGAGTATGAAAGTAATGCTTGATGCTGTCATGTTATTATATTTTAGGTTCGACTTTCAGTTTAATACTTTTCTTTTCTGTAATTAGAACTCTTTGACCTGCTTTTATTTCTGATTTGGATTCTGCATCCCAGGATGTACCCTTGAATTCTACCTTACCTCTTTTACCGGGACCAATATCTTCTACTACAACAGCCTCTTTACCGGTAAATTCATCCTCAACGGCTTCAGATTTGTCATCCCTGTTGTAAATGAATTTATTTTTTATCATTCTTCTGAAAAGTACGAGAGTAAGAACAGAACTTACCGCAAAAACAATAACCTGGATATTGATATTTGGCTCGGCAAACAGACATAATAATGCTGTTAACCATGCACCGATACCAAAAAAGAAAATCACAAATCCCGGCATAACAAGCTCAAGGAGTAAAAGAACAAGTCCAATAATGAACCATATTATTTCAGGTTTGGTAAAAAAGGATTCGCTCATAATCTGCAGTTTAAATTAATAAGAGTAAAAAAATATGAATTGAGTAAAGATAAAAAATAAGCAATAATATTCAGCTTAAGGATTATAATTCTTTATATAGCAATAATTTTTCATTCCTTGCCTCCACTTCCTATTAACATAAGATGTCAATTCTGAACGTCAGCGATGAATCTCCTGCCTTACATACTGAAAACTTCAATATTACGTTGTCTTTAGCATCACCAACTGAAAATGTTCTGTTACTTCTTGATCATGATGCTATCAGCAACATTATACAATTATCGGTCCGGGTATGGCACTTAAGAGTGTCCGGTTATCTTCTGGTTGTTGGTTGGGGATCTGACAATCTTCTATACTGCCATTCAATTTCAATTACAAAGAAAATCAAGCATCTCTGATGCATTCTTGTTCTCCGGATCAAGCTCCAAAACCTTTTTGAAGAAGACTTGTGCCTTGTCGTAATTAAAGTTCTTCATATAAGTCCTGCCCACGTGGTAAAGAGCCGAAACATGCTGGTCAGATTTACTTAATATTTTTTCAAAATGTACTATTGCATCATCATACTTGCCGGATGCTTTTAAAGCAAGTCCCATATAATAGTTCGACATCAGAGTTTCGGGGCAATATTCAAGTAATTTCCTGTACGATTCTATGCTTTTTTCTCCTTTCCCTAAATGATAATAGCATAGACCCAGCCACAGGTAAGTCATTGGAATATATTTGCTTGATTCAAGTATTTTGTTGAAAACTTCCATTGCCAGAGTAAATTGTGTTGAGCGGTATAATGCAATCCCCATTTTGTATAAAATATAAGGGCTATCAGGTTTTAGTTGAAGTATCTTTTCGCAATAACTTATTGATTTGCCCATTTCACCTAGCATATAGTAAACCTCGGCTAATTCCATTAAAAGAAAAATACTATTGGGATGCTCTTTTAGATTTTCTTCAAGAAGCCTGGCAGATTCTTTTAAATTGCCCTCCAGTTCGAGCTCAAATGCCTTTTCAAAGTATTCAGTTATTGAATTCCGCATAATATTTAATTATATAAGTTAATTATTTTAATTATTAGATGTTAATTCCGGTTTGCTAGAGGAATGTATTCCTGTTTGTCAACTACACATTTATAAGCAGGCCGTATGATACGTTTTGCCGAAAATGTCAGCTCTTCGATGCGATGGGTACACCACCCGGCAATTCTAGCCATGGCAAAGAGCGGAGTAAAAAGTTCTTTGGGCATATCGATACATGAATAAACAAATCCTGAGTAATAATCAACGTTAACACTTACAACTTTTCCTGTTTTTTCGCCTTTAAATATTTTAAATACCCTTGGTACAATTTTTTCAATCAATTCATATAGAAGAAATTCGTCAAGCCTGTTTTTTTCAATTGCCAGCTCCCTGGCTTTTTCTCTTAATAGTATTGCACGGGGATCTGAGATTGTATATACTGCATGTCCCACGCCGTATATTTTCCCTGTTTTATCGAATACCTGTTTATTCAATATTTTCAAAAGGTATTGTTCAACTTCGGTCTCGTCCTTCCAGTTAGTTACATTTCTTTTTATATCCTCCATCATATCCAGAACTTTAAGGTTTGCACCTCCGTGTAAGGGTCCTTTTAATGAGCCTATTGCAGCTGTAACAGCAGAATAAATATCAGTTTCACTGGAACTGATAACCCTGATTGTGAAAGTCGAATTATTACCTCCGCCATGTTCGGCATGAAGGACAAGAGCCAGGTCAAGCACATTAGCTTCAAGCCTGGTGAATTGAGAACCTTCACCTTTTACCATATGAAGAAAATTTTCTGCAGTTGTCAGTGTCTCATCCGGATATCTGATTATTAAAGGCCCTCCCTTGTAAGCATGGTTATATGAATGGTAAGAATATGCAATGATTGATGGGAACTTTGCTATGATATTCAGGGTTTGTTTAATCATATTGGGCAATGAGATAGTATCAGGACTATCATCGAGAATATAAAGTCCGAGAACCGATCGTGCAAGTATATTGAGGACATCTTTCCCTTTCATCGACAGGATCATATCCTTTATAAAAGAATCAGACAGAGACCGGAGTGAAGCCATATAGGCAGAAAATTTTTCCAGCTCCTCTTTATTTGGAAGTCTGCCGGTAAGTAAAAGAAACACTGTTTCTTCAAACCCATGCCTGTCTTCTTTCTGAAATCCGCTGGTTATATCGCCAATAGGAATTCCCCGATAAAACAACTCACCGGGAATAGCAACAACCTTACCATTATCTTTTTTGTATCCCATAACATCGCCGATATTGGTAAGGCCTACCAGAACGCCCGTCCCGTCTTTATTTCTAAGACCCCGCTTAACATCATGTTTTTCATAGAATTGAGATTCAATCTGACATGCCTGATTGATTGAATCGTTTAACCGTGATAAAAATTTTGTGTCTTCCATTGTTAAGAAATTAATTGTTTATAATTTAAGATAGGATATTCGGGCATCAACATATTCATAGGTTTTGAACTGAGTAAGATTCCATCTTAGATATTCTCTCTGTTTCGCGGGAGAAAACTCATTTAATCCGATGTACCTTACAAAAGTATAATCTTTCGTAACCATTATTTATGGCAGATTTCTTAAGATAAAAATAACTAAAATATTTGAAACCGGCGTATGCAGTCAGAAACTTTTATCCCTGTCTGGAGAGAAAGGTTTATGTCTTAAAATTTTTGCTCTCAATCGCCTTGCTAAGATTGTTATAATATTTTAAAAGGTAAGAATAAGAATTCGATTAAAAGTCTTTGAAAACATATTCATTACCTATCTCTCTCATCCAGGATGAGACTTTTCTTGAGTGGAAGTTCAGGTTTTTGCTGGTGTTATCACCTTCCATTTTTATGAGGTAACCGGTGTATAGTTCGCTATATTCATCGAACTGGTAGCATATATAGCGTATTGTTCCTGTATTTTCTCTTTTATCACGTACAGCTGTTACTTTACTTGAGGCAATATAATCAATGTATTTTGCATATTTTATCAATTCCTCATGATCTATTTTCCGTCCTTTAAACTCACAATTGCTAAGGTATTCATTGGCTTTATCCTTACTTATTTCAAGGTTATTATCCGGGAATATATTACCATCAACATTATAAGTAAATAGATTTCCGTCACTGTCAATGATATAACCATGGTGGTTTATTCCTCTTGAATGATCATACTGGAAAAGGATCAACTGGTCGGTGGTGGAATAGTCATTCTTCTTGCAACCAGCAGAAAATAATACAGCAAGTAACAGTATTAAGATATTTAGAACCGTTTTTCTCATAATGATATTCAGTTTTCCAGCAAAAATCAGACTGTTTAAAGAAAGGTAAAAGAGTTTCCCTATATTATATAAAGATATTGCCAGAAGGTTAAAAGTTGCGTCTGGTAAAAAAATTTTCAGGTTTCATTTTTTTTTCGTAATTTTTAACGGTATAAATTAAGCCGGGATTGTGCCGGGAGCAGTGGTTTTCCAATCCGTTTAAGAATACGGATAAGTAGCTTATTAAGAGTTATTAACAAGTAATTTTTATCAGCGTAATTAAGTGTATATTAAGGAAAGGAGACAGGTATTATGGAAAAATTCTTCGATTATTTTGATGGTCGGTACAGGGAATCAATCCTTAGTGATACCGGTATGGAAGAAGGGCCTGTGATTACAATATCACGTCAGACCGGATGTGATGCCCGTCAGATTGCTGAAAATGTTGTGCATAACATAAGTCGCAAAACAAACACAAAAAAGTGGAGATGGATCGATAAAGATATTATTTATGCCATTGCAAAAGATCTTAATACAGATTCACAGCGGGTTGAGAACTATTACAAAGGAATGGAGCTAACCAATATGTCAGAAATGATAATGGCATTTTCCGGAGGATTTGTAAGTGATGAAAGGGTAAAGAAAGCTATACAGGATGTTGTATTAACAATATGCAAAGAGGGTTATGTTGTTCTTGTGGGCAGGGGAGGAGTCTCTATTGCCCGTAATATTGTCGATTCATTTCATGTGAGGTTAATAGCTCCCTTTTACTGGAGAGTGGAGAATGTGATGAAAAAGAAAGAGATGGAAATAGAGGCTGCTGAAGAATATGTTGTCGACACCGACGAAAGACGCCATAATCTTATCACTACATTCCTCGAAAAAAAATCAATAAATATCGACTACCTTTTTGATGTTACTATCAACCGTTTTTCATTCAATATCTATGAATATTGAATGAAAAACGGT
>CAZTXH010000114.1:0-6959 GCA_964617415.1 uncultured Rikenellaceae bacterium
CTATAGCACCTACAGGGCACTCCTGGAAGCACTTTGTACATCCGGTACAATCATCATTAATTACATATTTAATCAGGTCCCTGCATTTTTTTGCAGGACAATATCCCTTGGTATGAGCTTCATATTCTGATCGGAAATACTTCAATCCTGTAAGTACAGGATTTGGAGCAGTTTTACCAAGTCCGCACAGACTACCGTTTTTAACATCATGGCATAATTGTTCCAGTTCATCTACTTCATCTATTGATGCTTTTCCTTCACTCAATCTGGTAATGATATCAAGCATACGTTTTGTTCCCACCCGGCAGAAAGTACATTTCCCGCAGGATTGTTTATGTGTGAATGTCAGGAAGTATTTTGCAATATCTATAATACAATCAGTATCATCCAGAACAACCATACCACCTGAGCCCATCATGGCACCCATTTCCGTTAACTTCTCATAATCAATGGGAGTATCGGCCATACTGGCTGGTATACAGCCTCCCGAAGGTCCGCCTATCTGGACAGCCTTGAATTTCCTTCCCTCCCTGACACCATCTCCAATCTGTTCAACAATTTCTCTTATGGTTATTCCCATAGGTACTTCAATAAGTCCTCCTCTCGCTATCTTGCCTGCCAGTGCAAAAACCTTTGTTCCCTTGCTCTCCTTGGTTCCTATAGCAAAAAATGCTTCACTTCCGTTATTTATTATCCATGGAACAAGTGAGTATGTCTCGACATTATTTACAAGTGTAGGTTTATCTTGGAAGCCTTTTACTGCAGGATAGGGAGGCCTGATATGTGGAGTACCCCTTTTACCTTCAAGCGAGGCAATAAGTGCTGTCTCCTCTCCGCATACAAAGGCGCCTGCACCTTCAAATATCCTTAGATCGAAAGAAAACTTTGATCCGTAAATATTTTCTCCCAGGATTCCTTTTTCATAACACTGGTTTATTGCGTTTCTGACTCTTGCAACAGCCAAAGGATATTCGGCCCTTATATAAAAGATACCTTGACGTGCACCTGTAGCATATCCTGCTATAAGCATTCCTTCAATTATCCTGTATGGAAATGACTCAAGTAGCATTCTGTCCATGAAAGCCCCCGGATCACCTTCATCACCATTGCAAACAACATATTTCATGTTTCCTGATGCTTCGGATAAGATCTTCCATTTCCTTCCAGTCAGGAACCCTGCACCCCCACGACCTCTCAAACCACTGCTGGTAATTATATCAATTACATCTGTAGGATCCGATGAGTTAAGTACTTTTCTTAAAGCCCTGTAACCTTCCAGCATATGATATTCATTGTACGAATCAGGGGAGAGAATACCACTATGCAAGGTTGCCAAGTGTATCTGCTTATTCAGGAAGTTGTTAAGGTATTTCTCCCTTACATCACCGGGCAGGTTGATCGGGCTTTGGCTTTTTTCATCTGTAACGAAGGAATCTGCAATATCATTTAACCTGTAAAGTATCTTCTTGTTAAAAGAGACTGGTTTAATGTGTTTTAATAATATCTCTTCAACCTGTTCCTTCCTGACATTAGTGTATCTATGGTGACTATTATCTTTTTTAACTATCTCAAGGAGTGGCGTCTGGTTGCAGACACCCACACATCCGACAGGTTTAAGTTTTATGTTAAGATTATAGCCTTCCTTTACTTCAATGAGACTTGAGAGAATCTCCTTACTTCCTCCTGCAACACAGCATGAGCCCAGGCCTATTCTTACTTCCGCATCAAGATGATCTCCGTCATCCTCTTTTTTAATTTCCGGCTCTGTTTTATGGGATGTAAGAAAATTCTTTATTATTTCATTTGTAACATTAGGTTTAACATGACCATAAGTTTTTTCATCTATTTGTACCACAGGGGCTAACGTACAACACCCAAGACAGGCAACCTCTTCAATTGAAAAGAGATTATCAGTAGTTACATTATGGTCATCATCAATTTTTAATTCTCTCTGAAATGCCTCTTTAATAAGCTCTGATCCCTTCACATGGCATGCAGTACCTGAACATACCTTTATTATATGTTTTCCAACAGGCAGATGTCTGAACTGTGAATAAAAGGTTGACACGCCGGATAATTGCCCGGGCGTAATATCAGTTACATTGCATATATGACGCAGAGCTTCAGAAGGAAGGTAATTTAGCTTCTTCTGAACCTCCTGCAGGATGAGAATCACTTTATCCTTTTCACGTCCTGTATGCTCCAATACCTCATCCACAGTCGATTTTATCTCATTGATATCGACTGGTTTGCAGTTACAGTTTGAATTCTCGTTATGTTTTTTGTCTTTCTTCACTCCTCTGAAATACAATATAGGTTTTCCATACCTCTTATATATATCTTATTATCTGAGAATGCCGGAGTACAATCGACTGGTTCACCAATAGGTGATACTGAAACAGGTTCAAATGTTCCGCCAGCTTTGATTATATTGGTAGTACCGCTTCTGTCAAGCAGATATAACATGCCATCTGCTATTATCGGGGATGAGTAGTACTGCTCCATAAAGTAATGAGTCCACAGTGTATCGCCTGTCTGTGCATTATAGCATGCTACATCTCCATAACCGGTAGCAATGAACAGATGGCTGTTGTTTGCCACCGGGCTTGAAACATCTGATGTAAAGTAGTTATCTTCCCAGACTATTGAAGCTCCGGGACCTGGTTTTATTGCTGCCAGCCGGGCATAATCGGTGTTTGAATATACCATTGTACTGTTAACAGCAAGTGACGGAGCAACATCACCCATGAGGCATTCAACAGACCACAATTCTTCACCGTTTACCGGGTCAAAAGCGGTAACATCGGGATTGCCGTTTATTATTACCTGAGGCTGATCGTTAAATGTGGCTAATACAGGCGAAGACCATACAGGATGTCCTTTTCTGGGTGTTTCCCAGATCATTTCACCTGTATTGATATCGAATCCCATAATAGAGAGCCTCTCACTTGCATCATGCTGTACAATAAGAATATCTTCATAAATGATAAGTGAACAGGAATAACCATAAATATTATCAAGAGCACCTACATTCAATGCCCACTTCGTCTTTCCATCCATATCCAGACAGATAAGGTTAGCGTTTGCAAATATTGCACAGACTGCTTTTCCGTTTGTTGCTGCCGATGAGACAGCCATTCCTGCTTCCATATCCATCTCAGGCAACTCTTCCGGTTCTCCTTCTATACCTGTGACCGGGACACTCCATAATATTTCACCCGTATTCTTGTCAATACAATAAACTTCACCGACTGTTCCTGCAGCACCTGTAACAAATAGTCTATCACCCCATATAACCGGTGAGCTTTTTCCAGATTTGGGAATATACAGTTTCCATTTAATATTTGTCCCCTGTTCCCCGTCCCACTTTGTAGGATATCCTGATCCACCTGCAATACCACGGCTGTCCTGCCCTCTGAAAAACGGGTAGTTGGTCTCATGAGGGATAAAATCTTCTGCCGGAATAGTATAATCCTCAACACCCTCTTCATCATTTTCAGAAGATGTTTCTTGATGTCTTTTAAATAAATTTGCAAATAATCCCGACTGGCTCTTTTCTTGTTTTTCTGCTCTTATTTCAGGCAGATCATCCCTAAGCAGGAATGAGGATGCAATTGCACCCACAGTGATCACAGTGGCAGAAATTAGTATTAATTGTCGTCCACGTTTTTGTCTCAGTAAAGGGTCGGTTTTTTCACCTGGTACAGAGGGAGTTGACTTCTCTTCTCCTGCAATGAGCCTCTGGCAAAAGACAAAGACAATAGCCCCGGCTAAGAGCAGGTATGATCCGATTTCTATCTGCCGCCGTGAAGAAAAATATGCTTTTCGTGCCATTAGATCCATAGCTCTTATCTGTTCAGCCATATTTGTATTATCGGGGTCTGTGTCAAACTGTTCCTTGAGTTCCAGCAAGACCGGATTGTCTAAAGGATCAATTGTCTTTAACTGGATATAGCTAAATATCATCGTTACTGCAACGACTATGGTAAAGATCCCCGCTATCTGGCTTATTACTTTAAGTGTAGATATATCTTTCTCTGTCAGGTTCATTTTTATCATTCTTATTTTTTGCTTCAACAGGGCAATATTTGAAACATCGTCCACAGCTGTAACATTTTCCCTGGTGTGGTTTATACTCAGTTCGTGTTTTACGTGTTGTCATTGCAAAAAGACTTATTCCCAGTGATAATCCTAGAAATACTCCAGCCCAGGGCGAGGCTTTTTTAAACCTCGATATAATAGTCTCTTCATTAGCAAACAGTTCTTCTTCTGTTTGTCCTGATTCCTTAAATGCAGATGCTGCCTCTGATACGGCTTCAATTCCTGTTACCTGCTCAGCTCTTATCTCCCTGGCAAGTTGTACCTCTTTATGAATTGTAGCAAGAGCCGGGGCTGCATTATATAAAATAAGTCCTCCGGCAATAGCAAATATCGGTATTAAAAGAAAATATGTTATAAACCGTTTTCTCGATTTAACAGGGTCCTCAGCAGGCTGATCAATATTTGAAGGTATTATTGCATCATATGGACATTCATCTTCACAAAGTCTGCAATTTATACATTCAGCAGGTGTAATGGACAGGTGTTTTCCTGCAAACCTTGAAAAGATATTGAGAAGAACACCGTAAGGACACAGATACCTGCAATAAGGCCTGTTTATAAATATTCCTGCAAGAAGAAGAAGTACACCAAAGATTATCATTGTAAATGTAGCATCCAGGCGGAAGAAGCCTACAAAAGGATCATACTTACATATAATAAACTGGCTTTCCATTGCAGCAAAAAGTATTGCAAGAGCAAGATATATGAATGGAACTGCTGCCATAACTGATTCAACAGCTTTTGGCAGTTTTACCGGTTTAAATCCTGTAAGTTCCTGGATGGCTCCAAGAGGACAGACCCCAGCGCAAAAAACCCTTCCGTAAAGAAGTGCAAATATCAATGGTATGATGAAGAAAAGAAGAGCTGTTAATGGAATTGTATAACTGTCATTAAAAAGTGTCAGAGCTACATTCTGCACTGATCCTACAGCACAGATACAACCTTCGCGGAAGAATCCGAAATATGCCAGTGAGAATACCGATATCCAGATGAGACCCTGACGCGATCTTTTCTTAAGAGCCAGCCATGAGGTAACAGAAAGAGCAGCAATCAAAATACCAACATCAATATATTCCCATGTTTGAGATCGCTGTAATGGCATCTGATACTCAGGAGGGTATTCATAATCTGTTTGAAATTCCGGCCGGGGAAACCTTTCCTGTGCAAATAATACAGCATGCCACAGAAGCATAATCAGCAACAGGATATATGGAATATATCGCTTAATTTTTTCATTTCTTCTTCCTTTTTTTAAATTCATTTTCAACCTCTCAACCCTTCAACTTTTCAACTTATCAGGCAGGTCTGTCCTTATGAATATACTGCTGACCAGCAGGTACCCTCGATACTGCCTGTGCCGGACAGCTTACTGCAATTGAACATTCGTTACAGTTAACACAAATGTCCTGCTTTATCTGCATGTACATGGAGCCGTTCCCAAAGTCCTTGCATCCTTTAACGCACTTTGCACAACCATCACACAGATCTTCATTTACTGTATATTCAAAAAATGGTTCCTCGACATATTTTCTTGTAATAGCTCCGGTAGGACACAATTGCAGCTCGGCACCTGTATCATAGACTTTGGCCTCAGGTCGCAAATAAGCTCCGCAGAGGTCACAATAACCGCACAGCTTATATTCATGCACACATTTTGATGCAGAAGGAGTTAAGATACAATTTGTCTTACACTGCCCGCAGGCAATACACTTATAAGGATCTATCTGCCATACATATCCTTTAGCTGATGTTTTTTTGGAAAGTAACGCCGGCAAACCAACAACAGGTACCATTGCAAGTAGCTTTCCGGCTTTACTTACAAAATCCCTTCTTGACTCGTATTTATTCTTATTCTCTTTCATTACTTCTCTGCTAAAAATTTACTACAATCCACTTCACCGTTACATATACCTTTCCCGGGACAATTATTGCAATCATTAGTAGTGCTGATTCTTCTACCAAGAGAAATAGCAATAAATGCCAATAGAGAACCCATAATAATCCTGATCATGTTATTCAGGAAAATTACTCTGTTGATTTTTGTTTTCATTTTTATTTACAACATCTATTTCTATTCTGGTAGGGACCTTGCATGCAAGGTCCCTACTATCATATTGATTATCATTTTCTTTCAAAAACATACAGTTTTGAATCTGCCGGATTTGCACCATATATTATCTTCCCGCCCGGTGATGTTACATCCAGTGGTGATGAAGCAATAAAATCATTTACTGATGACACATACTCAACAAATCCCCCAATATTTCCTAAAATTTTTATCCTGTTAATTCCCTTTTCAGCTGTAATGAAACCTTGTGGCACAACTGTAAAATGAGCAGGATTACAACAGCCGCAGAAGTATTCGGGTGCAGATCCGGGTTCACCGAACGATGAAACGTAAATGCCGTCAGTGGTCCAAGTTTCAATTCTGAACTTTCCGGTATGTGCCATGTACAACTTATTGTCATCAGTCAGATATACATCAAAATAGGGACTTGGGATTTGTAATTTTTCACCAAAATGTCCGATCATTGAATGCACTTCACCATCTTTTTGAATTATAAAGATTATTTTGTTACCTGCATCAGCAATTGCCAGATATTCTTTATTGGCAGATGCTGAAGTAATCAGGCAGTTTGCCTCATATGGCCCCCACTCACTGATTATTTCACCACCTGGATTGATAAGATAAATCAGCTCCTCTGAGGTAGCAAAAAGAGTATCACCATATATTGCAAGTGCTGTGATTCTGGTTGGTGTTTCAATTTGCCATAACTCCTTCAACTGACTGTTGTAACAAACAATGAATGATTCTCCTCCGGCATACACTATACCATCTGAAGTTGATGTAACTGCTT
>CAZTXH010000115.1:0-6928 GCA_964617415.1 uncultured Rikenellaceae bacterium
CCAGACACTTCATCCGGCACTTGCCCGACGTTTCCATAACTCCGGTAAAAATCCTTTACCGTATAAAGATATCAGCGGGCTGGAGCACCTGGATAAAGTTATTGAGGTGAGCCAGGCACCTATTGGAAAAACACCAAGATCCAATCCTGCTACATATACAGGCGTTTTTACAGATATAAGAAAACTTTTTGAACAGACGGCTGAAGCAAAGATACGTGGATTCAGTGCAGGAAGATTTTCTTTAATGTCAGGGGTGGAAGATGTGAGGGGTGCCAGGGTGCAGGTGTAAAAACTATCGAGATGAACTTTCTCCCTGATGTTTATGTTCATTGTCCTGAATGTAATGGCAAACGTTATAACCGGGAGACCCTTGAAGTTAAATATAAAGGACAAACTATCAGCGATGTTCTTGAGATGACAGTTAATATAGCTGTTGAATTTTTTAAAAATATACCTTCAGTATATAATAAATTAAAAACCTTAAATGATGTAGGCCTCGGTTATATCACACTTGGTCAGCCATCAACAACTCTCTCAGGTGGAGAAGCTCAACGTGTCAAACTTGCAACAGAACTTGCCCGCCGCGACACTGGAAAGACACTCTACATACTAGATGAACCTACAACAGGACTTCATTTTGAAGATGTCAGGGTTCTTCTCGATGTACTGAACCGTCTTGTTGACAGAGGTAATACAGTGATTGTTATTGAACACAATATGGATGTAATAAAAATGGCCGACCATATTATTGACCTCGGGAAAGATGGAGGAAAGGAGGGAGGTGATATTGTTTTTTCCGGATCACCTGAAGAGCTTGCTGAATACACAGATAGTTATACAGGATTATTCCTTAAACCAGAGTTGAAGGCATAAGAAATTAAATTATATTTGGCATTATTTAAAATTATATGTAATGGGCAAAAAGGATAAACCTGCCGATCTTATAAAAGATGCTTTCAAAGAGAAAACATGGAATGAGATACATACAACAGATTCATGGAGAGTTTTTAAAATAATTGCTGAACTGGTTGAAGGTTTTGAAAAACTTGCCCGTATAGGACCATGTGTCTCTGTTTTCGGATCATCAAGAACACACCATAACGATAAATATTATAAGCTTGCCGAGGATATAGCCTACCGGCTTGTGCAAAAAGGTTACGGTGTCATTACAGGAGGAGGGCCGGGAATAATGGAGGCAGCAAACAGGGGTGCTACCCGTGGCGGAGGAAAATCTGTGGGGATTAATATAGATCTTCCTTTTGAACAACGGCCTAATTCATTTATAGATTCTGATAAACTTATCACTTTTGACCATTTCTTCGTGAGAAAGGTTATGTTCATGAAGTATGCCCAGGGATTTATAGTTCTTCCAGGTGGATTCGGAACATTCGATGAGCTCTTTGAGGCAATCACTCTTATCCAGACAAGGAAAATTGGAAAGTTCCCGATAATACTTGTAGGCAAAAAATACTGGAAAGGTCTGCTCGATTGGATCAAGGAAGAAATGATGAAAGAAGAGAATAATATATCTCCTGATGACCTTAAGATTTTTTCTATTGTGGATACATCAAAAGAAGCAGTTAGCTGTATCGTGAAATTCTACTCAAGATACCTGCTGAGTCCAAATTTCTAGTTGTGATAGGTTATCTCTTCTTTACTCTGTCAAGCTCCCTGTCGATATCTTTTTTCTTAATTGTCTGACGCTTGTCATATTCCCTTTTACCTCTTGATATCGCAATTTCAGCCTTAGCGAGTCCCCGTTCATTAATAAACACTTTGGTGACAATGATTGTCAACCCGCTCTCTTTTACTTTTCTATCGATCCTTTTAAGTTCACGCTTTGTCATAAGAAGCTTCCTCTCACGTAAAGGATCATGATTATTAAGATTACCCCACCAGTATTCAGCAATATGCATATTCCTGATAAATAATTCACCATTATTGAAAAAGCAATAAGAGTCTGCAAGAGCGGCTTTCCCCAGTCTGATAGATTTTATTTCTGTTCCGGTAAGCCTTATCCCTGCAACAAATTTCTCAAGAAACTCATAATTGTGTGACGCCTTCTTGTTCTTGATTACAATATTACCGGAGCCTCTTTTCATCAATACTTGTCATATTACTGGTCAGCAAATGGCAAAATTACGTAATTTTATGGTAAATTGCCTTTTATGTTCAACAGGTCAGTGTGATGTCACAAAAACCGAAACACACATATGATCTTCTGGTTATCACAGGACCAACCGCATCAGGAAAAACCACATTGGCAGTTAACCTGGCAGACCGTCTGGGGGGAGAGGTAATAAGTGCAGACTCCCGCCAGGTTTACAGGGGAATGAACCTGGGTACAGGGAAAGATTATTCGGATTATTATGTTAATGGCAGGGCTGTTCCTTGCCATCTTATTGATATTGTTGATCCCGGATATAAATATAATGTCTTCGAATACCAGCGCGAATTTAAAAAGGTATATGAAGACATGAAGAAACGCAATGTTTTCCCTGTGATGTGTGGCGGTTCAGGTATGTATGTCGACAGTATTATAACCGGATACAAAATGAAAGAAGTGCCTCCTGACATTGGTTTGCGGGCCAGACTTGAGAAAAAGACAATGGAGGAACTTATAGGAATCCTGTCTACTTATAAGAAGTTACATAATATTACAGATATCGATACAAAAAAAAGGATTATAAGAGCTATAGAAATTGAACAATATAACAAGGTTGGAGCCGAAAAAGAGAATCAGTTTCCATGTCTGAAGGCTTTAATTACGGGAATAATGTTCGACAGGGACGAAAGACGCAGAAGGATTACGGAACGATTGAAAAAACGCCTTGATGAAGGTATGGTGGATGAGGTAAAAAAATTGCTGTCTGAAGGGATTAAAAAAGAGACACTTATTTCTTATGGTCTTGAATATAAGTATATTACATTGTTTTTGGCAGGCAAATACAGCTATGATGAAATGATAAATGATCTTGAGACAGCGATACATCAATTTGCAAAGAGACAAATGACCTGGTTCAGGGGAATGGAGAAAAAAGGAGTTAAAATAAACTGGCTTGACGGAGAGCTATCCCTGAAGGGAAAAATGGAAAAAGTGTTGGAGTTGCTTAATGGATAACCTTCACCGAGTTTAGATATTTTTATTTAAAGCCCCTCTCCTTCGGGAGAGGGGTTGGGGTGAGGTCTATTTCAAATATCTATCGAGCCAATCAAAGAATTCCCTTTGCCATATTATTGCATTCTGTGGTTTGAGTACAAAATGTGTTTCGTCCTCAAAGAAGATCAATCTGCTTGGAATGTTATTAAGCTGTGCAGCCTGAAAAGCTTCAAGACTCTGTGTATAGGGTATCCTGAAATCATTTGCACCGGTGATAATCAGTATAGGTGTATCCCAGCTGGTTGCCATCAGATGAGGTGAAAACCGATAGCTTTTACCCATGTTCCAATAGGGTCCTTCAATATCTTTATCGGGGAACCATAATTCTTCTGTTGATCCATACCAGCTTGTGAAATTGAACATTCCACAATGTGAAATAAAGGTCTTGAATCTTCCTCCATGAATTCCGGCAAGATAAAATACCGAGAATCCCCCATAGCTTGCACCTACAGCACCAAGTCGTTCGGAATCGACAAATGGTTCTTTCGCCATTGCATCGGCAGCATCGAGATAATCACGCATATTGGCACCTCCGTAGTCACCCGAGATCTGTTCTTTCCATGCTTGTCCGAAACCTGCATTACCTCTCCTGTTGGGACATATCACTATATAATCCTTTGCAGCCATAATCTGCATATTCCAGCGGTATGACCAGAACTGACCCAGTGTGCTTTGCGGACCTCCATTGCAAAACAACAATGCAGGATATTGTTTAGCCGGATCAAAGTCCGGAGGATATATAATCCACATTTGCAGATCCTTGTTGTCTCTTGTTTTGATATACCTCTCCTCTGTCCGACCCATCTTTATTGACTCATAAATATCTTTGTTTATTGAGGTTATTTGCTTAACCTCACCAGTCGACAGGTCGACTTTTGCCAATTCATGTGCCATTGACAGCGATCTTATAATTGCTACCATGACACCTGTTTTAAGACTGATCGGACTTAATTCATGGACTCCATCTGTTACCTGGTCAACACCTCTTGCAGTGATACTTGTTTTAAATACCTGTGTTGTTCCCAGGTGTGCACATGAAAAATAAATGGTTTCATTCTCTGCCCAGTTAATACTTTCAACATCGAATTCCCATCCGTTTGTTATCCAGCTTCGGCTTCCTTTATCAATGTCATACACGAAAAGCCTGTTAAGATCGGATTCGTATCCATCCCGCTCCATGCTTTGATAAGCAATCTTTGAACCATCGGGGGAGAATACCGGACAGCGGTCATAACCGCGGTTTCCCTCAGAAATATTCACCTCTTCTCCTGATGAGATATTATATAATATTATGTCGGAATTTGTACTTCTGGCATACTCTTTACCTCTTAATCGTTTTACCGTGTATGCAATTTGTTTACTGTCGGGACTCCAGGATATTTCACTCTCATCAAAAAAAGGAGCGAGTGGAGATTCAAACCTCTGACCCTCCATTATATCTTTTTCATCTGAGATACTGTTTCCATTGAATGATGCAATAAAAATGTGACTATATAAATAATCACTCCAGGAATTCCAGTGCCTGTACATCAGATCATCAATAATTCTGACATTTGCATTGGGAAGATTATGTTTTTCATTGGCAGTCTGATCAAGTTTCACTCTTCTTGTGAAATAGATTCTTTTGGCATCAGGTGAAATACTGAATATCTCAAAGTCCTCAAGGCTTTTAACAGCCTGTTTGCCAGACCCGTCGGCATTCATTGTCAACAATTTGCCATCGTTATTTACATAAGCGATAGATTTACCTTCATTGAACCACTGGGGTGAATTCCCGCCGTTGGTTGTAAGTTGCCATGGGTCACCACCTTCAACAGCAACTTTAAATATATTGGTTCTCCTGGCTTCAGTTTCCATGTCATACTCTGTGACAGTATAAAGAACTGACGAACCGTCAGGGGAGAGTGCATATGAGCCCAGACGTCCGAATTTCCACAATATTTCAGGAGTCATCACTCCTCCGGCTTTCTCTTCAGCAGTAAGGTCATTATTGAATTGCGGTTTAGTATCAGACTTCTCCTGCTGACATGCTACAGGAAATAGTAATAGCAGAAGTAATATCGATCTTTTCATCAATAATGGTATTTTAATATGATTATTGTGTTCTAAGGGCTTCAGATACTTTAGATTTAAGTTCATCATACAATTCGGGATTATCCCTTAGTATCTGTTTGACGGCATCACGTCCCTGTCCGATCCTGGTTTCTCCATAACTAAACCATGATCCACTCTTTTTGAGAATATTAAAGTCAGTTCCCAGATCAATAATTTCACCTAGTTGTGAAATACCTTCTCCATACAGGATATCAAATTCGGCTTTTTTAAATGGTGGGGCAAGTTTGTTCTTCACTATTTTAACTCTTGTCCTGTTACCGGTAACTTCATCTCCTTCTTTAAGCTGGTTTAGCCTGCGGATATCAACTCGTACGGAAGCATAGAATTTAAGGGCATTTCCTCCTGTTGTGGTTTCCGGATTTCCGAACATCACGCCTATTTTTTCGCGTAGCTGATTGATGAAAACGCAAGAAGTGTTTGTTTTGTTGATATTTGCAGTAAGTTTTCTTAATGCCTGTGACATTAGTCGTGCCTGGAGACCCATTTTCGAATCGCCCATTTCTCCTTCTATTTCGGCTTTTGGTGTAAGGGCAGCAACCGAATCAATTACAATTATATCGAGAGCACCTGACCTGATGAGATTATCAGCGATTTCAAGTGCCTGTTCTCCGTTATCAGGCTGTGAAATAAGCAGGTTTTCAATATCCACACCCAGCTTTCCGGCATATACCCGGTCGAAGGTATGTTCGGCATCTATTATAGCTGCAATACCTCCGTTTTTTTGTGCTTCGGCTATTGCATGAATAGCCAGAGTAGTCTTTCCTGAAGCTTCAGGTCCGTAAATCTCAATTACGCGTCCGCGTGGGAAGCCCCCGATACCAAGAGCTGCATCCAGCCCGATAGAACCAGTGGAGATAGTCTGAATATCCTCGATAGCCTGATCGCCTAGTTTCATTATTGTACCCTTACCGAAGTCTTTTTCAATCTTTCCAAGGGTCACTTCAAGAGCTCGCAGTTTCTCTGTGCCGGTCTCTTTTTTTTCTTCTTTGCTCATATTTATTGGTTTTTATTGAAATAGTTCGAAAATCTGTTCCGAATGTGTTTTTGTATCAACTTTTGAGATTATTTTTTCGATGATTCCCTTTTCATCAATTATAAAAGTTGTCCTGACTGTTCCAAAATAACTTTTTCCATACATATTCTTCTCTTGCCATACACCATAATCGTTAAGGATATTTTTTGATGTATCAGAGATTAAGGGGAATGGAAGCGAGTATTTCCCTGCAAAATTCTTATGCGATTTCTCACTGTCGGCACTTACACCTATAACGGCAAATCCTTTTTTCAGAAAAGCATCATGATTATCACGCAGGTTGCATGCCTCCTCAGTACAACCCGAGGTATTGTCTTTAGGGTAAAAATAGAGTATTATCTTTTTCCCTATATAATCACTTATCTTTACCAGGTTGCCATCCTGATCAATGCCTTCAAACGGAGGGGCAGGCATACCTTCTTTTAATTGTGCCATGGGTTTAGTAATTTTGTTATTATGGGTAAATTTACGAAGTTTGAATTGTTTTCAGAAGAAAAAGAGATTTTTAATTATTAACAATATGCTTTTATAGTCAAATCGCAAGAGCTTTGTAATAATCTGAAAATAAGATGTTTGTAAGGTTGATGGATAAAACCAGTTTTGTGTCAGTAGGGTATTTG
>CAZTXH010000116.1:0-6925 GCA_964617415.1 uncultured Rikenellaceae bacterium
CCATTTACACTATCTGACAATGTGAACAGATATACCTTTAATAAGCTTACTGTCAGGAAGGTAGCAGATAAATATTATTTTTTCCTTAACGAGAAACTAGTTCATTCTATGCCTTTCGAACCATTCTTCGGAAACCTTGTCGGTTTCCAGGTAGGAGACAAATCAACAATAATGATTGATCATATCAGTATTGCCTACCTCGATGAAGTAAAACAGGAAAAATCGAAAGTGCTCATTATGGACTATAAGTTCAATACCTCGAGTGATAAAGTAGCTATTGGAAAGGCTGTTACTCTTACGGTAAATATAACTAATGTGGGTGAGAAGGATGCAGATAACCTGTCTATCAATTATAAGGTACCGGAAAACGTTGAAGTGGTAGATTTTAAGAGGATTCAATCTCTAAAAGCCGGACAGGAAGAGCTTTTGACACTTCAGTTTTTTGCTAATAAGAATTATAATGACACAATTATCCCGATAAATTTTGAGATTACTGGTGCCGATATAACAAATGTCAATGACCTCTTACTGGCTGTAGCGGTTGATAAACCGGTTACAAGTGAAATAGATAAAACACTTGCACAGACTTATAGTGATTTCAGGGGAGGAAGTGATCCTCTTAAGGGTTTGAATGTAGCCCAGGCTATGAAAGATGTTCAGGTGGGAGAATATTATGCCCTGATTATCGGAATCGATCAGTATACAGGTGAGTGGCCTCAGTTGAGGAATGCTGTTAATGATGCAAATGGTGTTGCATCAACTCTTTCCTCAAAATATGAATTCCAGTATCTCAAAACATTGTTTGATAGGGATGCAACACGTGATAATATACTGAAAGAGTTTGAATGGTTAATGAGAACCGTCAATCCAAATGATAATGTTTTTATATATTATTCCGGACATGGTGAATATATTGAGAACATGGATAAAGGATTCTGGGTACCTATCGATGCATCATCAAAATCTATTTCAGGGTATATTTCAAACGAAGATATACGGGCATTTCTTTCAGGGATAAACTCAAAGCATACATTGCTTGTCACAGATGCCTGCTTCAGTGGTGATATTTTCAGGGGAAAAACTATGACAATACCATATGAAAATTCCACCAAATATTACCAGAAGATGTATTCTCTCAACAGCCGGAAAGCCCTTACATCCGGTGGAGTTGAACCTGTATTGGACAAGGGTAAAGAAGGACATTCGGTTTTTGCCTACTATTTTCTCAGGACCCTTGAAAATAATTCGGAAAAATACCTTGACGCAGGACAGGTGTTTGAATCACTTAAGATACCTGTGGTAAATAATTCATACCAGACTCCTGCTTATAGCCCTATAAGAAATGCAGGTGATGAGGGTGGCCAATTTATTTTCATGTTGAAATAAATATTATTTAATAAGAGATAATAGGGTGTCTTAAAAGGACACCCTATTTTTATAATATTCATACTAATTATTGATTATCTTTACAGAAACCCTCAATCTGGCAATAATTATGTACAGGAAAATTCTGGTTTTCTTTTCAATAATTACTCTGTTTCAGGCAGAAATACATTCCCAGCAATATTTCTTCAGGAAGTATTCGGTTGAAGAAGGTCTTCCACAGTCATCTGTTCACTGTATCATTGAGGATCAACGTGGTTTCATCTGGATGGGAACTGATGGAGGTGGACTGTGCTGTTTTGACGGAAATAAATTCGAAACATTTACTAAATCCGACGGTCTCTCTGACAATGTTATACGGACCCTTTTTGAAGATAGTAATGGGATTATGTGGATCGGTACGGATAACGGATTAACTCTGTATGATGGTGAGAATTTTACTTCTTTTTCTGATCAGCCGGCCCTGGAAGCTACATCCGTCCTGAAAGTCATGGAGGGAAGCAACGGAATCATTTGGATAGGTACTAATAATAATGGTTTAGTATCTATAGAACAGGGAGATTCTATATTGATAAATAATTTTACCTCAGATGATGGACTTATAAGCAATTTCATTTTTGATATTTACGAGGATTCCGAACAGTGTCTATGGCTGGGTATGGTTGGTGGTGTAAATATCCTCACTTTTGCTGAAGCGGATACTCTTTCTCTGGAAAATGTTGAAGATCCTATGATTCCTGCGGATATAATCCTTTCCATTGAGGAAGATAATAATACTTATTGGCTCGGAAGCTATGGTGAAGGTGTTTACAGAGCTATCCCGACAAATGACGCAAGAGAATTCAGGGTGGTCCACTCTGGAATAAATAAAATATATAGTGGACTTATTGTGTGGGATATTTTATCACGGGAGGATGGTGAAGTATGGTTGGCAACAGATAAAAATGGAGTTATAAGACTGAAAGATGATAGTATTGTAGGGAGCTTTTCCAGGGATAATGGTCTCCCCTCGAGCCAGATTGTTGATATTCTTCAGGATCATGAGGGAAATACCTGGTTGGCCTCTTTCGGACAGGGTGCCATCATGTATGATGATGATAAATTCCTGGGTTATGGTCCGAACGAAGGTATCTCCGGTAACCAGGTTCTGGATTTGTTTATTAATGATGAAATCCTTTATACTGCTACCGAGGAGGGGTTTTCTGTATTCAAAAAAGATGGTGATATAATAAGTAGACTCAGGTATTACTCGTTGCAGCAGGGGCTGAATGATGTAGGTGCAAATACAATAACTAAATATGAAGGAAAGATCTGGATAGGGACAAATAAAGGGATAAATATATTTGATGGAAATCGTCTTTCAAGATTTGAATACAGTTACCGTTTGCCTGATCTGAAGGTCAGCTCAATGCTGGTTGATTCACATAATGACCTCTGGATAGGCACTGCCGGTGGTTATGGTAAGTATACCGGAGATTACCTGTTTACAATGAACGAGGATGACGGATTGATAAATAACGAGGTTCAGACTATCATTGAGGATTCTACAGGCAGGATATGGATGGGTACCCTGGGCGGACTGGTTATGCTGGAGGATACACTTTATCGTGATTTTAATGAAGAGGAAGGGCTGACATTTCTTCGTATTAATACATTAGCTGAGGATCCTGAAGGAAATATATGGATAGGAACCTTTGGTGGAGGTATCTTTAAGTTCGGAAGCATAACAGACTCCATTCCTATTACATTTGTAGGAGGCAAGGGAGTCCTTTCATCAGGAACCGTGAACAGTCTCTTTTTTATTGGCAAGAACTCTTTAATAGCAGGAACAGAAAAAGGCTTTGACCTGATTGAGCTGGATGATAATCAGGAGATAACCAGAGTGATACCCTATGACAACAAAGATGGCTTCACGGGGGGAGAAAACAATCCTAATGCAATTGCTCAGGATAAACAACAACTTATCTGGTTTGGTACCAAGAATGGTATCATACGTTTCGATCCGGGGATAGACCAGGACTTCAACCTGGCGCCCACCACCTTCATCACTTCTGTAAAACTCTTTTTTGAAGAAGTTGACTGGAAATCAAGGGATTTTGAGATAGTCAAATGGTCAGGACTACCTGAAAACCTCGTTTTATTACATAACGACAACCACGTGACCTTTGATTTCACCGGTCTCTCATTCAGCAATCCCGATGACCTGATGTTTTCTTATCGCCTGCAAAGAAAAGGGACAGGAGATTGGTCCCCCTGGTCAGTCTCCAGAAACATCTCCTCTTCTGATCTGCCCCCTGGTGATTACACCTTTTCTGTAAGGGCAAGAAATAAATATGGGATAACTGGTGAAGCGGATCAATATAGTTTTACCATTAAACCTCCCTTCTGGAGAACCACATGGTTTCTTGTTTCTGCATCATTATTTATTGCCCTGGTAATCATAGGGTTTTTCAAGTACCGGGAGAAAAAACTGATCGAGGAAAAAATCAAACTGGAGAAAATTGTTGAAGAGAGAACAAAAGAGGTTGTGGAGCAAAAAGATGAAATAGCAAGACAGAGAGATATAGTTACCTATCAGAAAAAGGAAATAACCGATAGTATTCAATATGCAGAAAGAATACAAACGGCTGTCCTTCCTGAAGAGAATATACTGAAGAAGAATTTTACTGATTATTTTATATTGTTCCATCCTAAAGATATAGTAAGCGGAGATTTCTACTGGATGTCGAAGAAAGGCAACTATATAGTGTTTACAGCAGCCGACTGTACCGGACATGGTGTTCCCGGAGCCTTTATGAGCATGCTGGGAGTCAGCTTCCTGAACAAAATCGTTAATGAATCAGGTGTTGTGAAGCCTGACCAGATATTGAACGAGCTTCGTGAAAATGTTGTCCTGTCCCTCAAACAAAAAGGATTGGTGGAATCAAGTAAGGACGGCATGGATATGGCCCTCTGTACTATTGACTTGAAAAAGAATCGGCTACAGTATGCCGGTGCTAATAATCCACTGATACTTATAAGGAAAGAAAATGGAGAGCCTGTTGTTATTGAAAAAAAGGGTGACGGAATGCCTGTTGGAGTATATTCAAGGATGAATGAATTTTCAAATCATGAAATTGATATAAAGAAAGATGATACTATATATCTTTTTTCCGATGGCTTTTGTGATCAGTTTGGAGGACCAAAAGGGAGGAAATTCATGAAACCCAGGTTTATCCAGATGCTTCTTGATAATCAGAAACTTCCGATGAGCTCGCAGAAAGAAGCCTATGAAAAGATCCTTGATGAGTGGATCAACCATCCGGGTCAGGGTGAATCAATAGGACAGATTGATGATATAATTCTGCTGGGGATCAGGATCTAAGCGATCATGCGATCCCTGCTATTGTACAGTCATGCTATCTCTACATATATAATATTTTCTTAACTTGCATTAAGAATAAAAATCCATATAAAATGAGAAGGTTAATTGTGTTGGTTATCTCATTAACAGTTTGCCTGGGATCATTTTCTCAGAGTCTTAGTCTTGCTGGCTCTGTTGTTTCAATTTCATGTGGTTACACAACTGCAACTAATAATAGTTTATCCTGGACAGTTGGTGAACCTGTTGTTGATATCCTGACTTCAGCAAATTACATCCTTACGGTTGGATTCCAGCAAAACTGGGAGAGGATAGTCGGGATTGAAGACCTGGAAGAGAAATGGCAACAAACTGTTTACCCTAATCCCGGAACCGGGAAAGTATTCATAAGGATAACCGGTAATAGCTCATCTGAAGTACTTATTGAACTTTTTAACCTGCAAGGTGTAAAAGTCTATTCCGAATGGAAAAATAACATTATTAATGATGAACTGATTACAATAGATATTTCAAATCTGAAAACCGGAATGTATCTTTTACACATTAATTACCCTGACATGATGCCCGGACGGGTATATAAGCTCATAAAAAAACAGGAATAAAAACTCATATAACATGAAAAAATCAGTATCCACAATTTTTACACTCATGCTGGTACTATCTGTTCTGGTATCGGACTTATCGGCCCAGGTTCCTCAAAGTTTTAATTTTCAGGCTGTTGCACGTGATGACAATAGTTATGTTTTAGCTGACAGGTCGGTAACACTGAAAATAGGGATTGTTGCATCAACAACGGAAATAACAGTATGGGAGGAAACTCATTCTGTTACCACCAGCGATATTGGTCTGTTCAATCTGACAATAGGAAAGGGGACAAGAACAGCTGGTATTGCTACACAATTCTCAGATATACCATGGGAAGCGGATCTATATTATCTTAAAGTAGAAATGGATGCAGGAAACGGGTATGAAGAACTTGGTACAAGTCAACTGCAGTCGGTTCCCTATGCATTGGTTGCCAATAAATTATCATCAGTTCCCGAGTTATCCACTCTATCTTCACTGGGTATTGCAGAGATTGAAGGGCATCATCCTGATTCTGCTCTATTTGTGGTAAAAAATAAGAACGGGGATGTAATTTTGGGTGTTTATAATGAGGGTGTCAGAATTAACGTTGCCGATTACCAGGAAGGAACAAAAGGAGTTAAAGGAGGATTTGCCATTGGTGGATTTGGTGCGACAAAAGGTCTGACCAATGAATATATGAGGGTATCTCCCGATAGTGTACGAATATATGTTGATGAAACTGTTGCCAAGGGAGTTAAAGGAGGATTTGCCATTGGTGGATTTGGTGCGACAAAAGGAGTGACAGATCTTATGCATCTTACACCTGATAACTATTTTATCGGACATCAGGCCGGTAGTTCAATAACAGATGGTTTATATAATTCTTTTTTCGGATATGATGCAGGTGTGAATAATACGATCGGGAATAATAATGTCTTTATTGGTAATGAAACCGGATACTCCAATATTGATGGTCACTGGAATATTTTTATTGGTAATACAGCCGGTAGTTCAAATACATCGGGCAATGCAAATATCATCATGGGTGATGAAGCCGGATATTTAAATACAACAGGATCATGGAATGTCTTCCTTGGTGATCTGGCCGGTCATGATAATACAACCGGTGAATCCAATGTTTTTATTGGCGCTGATGCCGGATTAAGTAATTCCGGGGGTAATTACAACGTTTTTCTTGGATCAACCTCAGGTTATAGTAATACAGTGGGAACATCCAATGTTTTTCTGGGTGAAAGCTCAGGATATTCAAATACCCTGGGTAATTCAAATGTGTTTATCGGAACTGAAAGCGGTGCTATGAACCTGGAAGGTGACTATAATGTTTTTATTGGCGATGTGGCAGGATGGTCGAACACATATGGTATTGATAATGTATTTATCGGGGCAAGCGCAGGTGAGAATAATGAAACAGGAAGCTATAATGTTTTCCTGGGAGAGTATAGTGGTAACAGTAATTTAGACGGTATATCAAATGTCTTCCTGGGAAAAGAGGCCGGCCAGGCAAATACTTCCGGGTCATATAATGTATTCCTTGGCACATTAACAGGTACCGAAAATACCACAGGAGATCAAAATGTCTTTCTTGGGCAGGAG
>CAZTXH010000117.1:0-6919 GCA_964617415.1 uncultured Rikenellaceae bacterium
GTATATCATATGCCCTGTCAATGACTCTTAACGGAGCTAATGGAGCAACACGCGACTCTATGCTAAAGGCATTGAGAGTCAGCGGAATAACACCGGAAGAAATTAATAATTCATATCAAAAACTTACTGAAGCCCTTCTTTCGGTCGATAAACGGGTTCTTATGACGATTGCTAACTCGGTCTGGACCAGGGAAGGTTTTCCTGTAAAACAAGCATTTATTGATATTCTTGAAACATATTACGATGCAGAATCAAAACAGTTTGACATAAGTGATCCGGAAGCACATGAAATTATTAACCAGTGGATTGAGGATAATACTAACGGACTTATAAAAGATATGTTAGAAAAACTGGAACCGGATGTCGTTATGCTGCTAATAAATGCAATATACTTTAAAGGAATCTGGAAATACCAGTTCGATGAAAGTAATACAGATCTAAAAACCTTTTACAAAAACAATGATGAAACCATTGAGGTCCCGATGATGAGCCAGGAGGCTGATTTTCTTGTTTATAGCGGTGATAACTTTACACTTGCAGAACTTCCATATGGACAGGGTAATTTCGTAATGGATATCATACTGCCTGATGATTATGACGGAATCGACAGGATATTACCATTAGTTACTGAAAGCTCTTTCAACAGCTGGCTAAGCCAGGCACAGGAAACAGAAGTTAATTTGTATTTACCCAGATTCAAGTACGACTTTAAAAAGAAACTGAAGAATATCCTTTCTGATATGGGAATGAGGTTAGCATTTTCCGGGGGAGCTGATTTCACAAATATTGCTGATACAAACCTTAATATTCAGGATGTCATTCACCAGGCATTCATTGAAACCAATGAGGAAGGAACAGAGGCTGCTGCTGCTACTGTAGTAATAATTGAATTAACATCAGTACAACCGACACCTATGGTATTTAACGCAGATCATCCATTCATCTATATTATAAGGGAAACGACAACCAATTCTATTATATTTATGGGAGTAGTTAACGATCCTACTATTGAATAAAACATCCTGTATGAGGATATTTTAACCGCAAAGTACTCAGGGTTCTTTGCGGTTATTTTTTTATTACCTTTAATACTTTTAGCTGATCATTTTATGAAATTGCTGATAATTGCTGTCCTAATTAACTTTGCCATGTCTGATGCAGATATAAATGGGAATTCCTTCACCGATAATCAGGGCCAGGAACCCCTTTTTTCTTTCGGGATAATTACTGATGTACATTATTGTAACTGCGAACCTTCAGGTTCAAGATTTTACAAAAAATCACTTCACAGATTGAGAAGTGCCATGCAATCAATGAAAGCCAGTTCCGCAGATATTGTTATTAATCTCGGAGACCTTATTGACCAGGATTATGACTCTTTTAAACCTGTCCTGGATATAATTGATTCGTCCGAACTCGAAATATGGCATTGTTTAGGTAATCATGATTTTTCAGTGGACAGAAAATATAAAAGACGCCTCCCGATACCTCTTCCTGAAAAGAAAGGTTATTACTCATTCGTACACAAGGGTTTCAGATTCATCATTCTCAACGGAAATGAAGTGAGTACATACGGTTCAGGGAATAGAAAATCAATAAAAAAAGCTGAGGAATATATTGCCCGGTTACAAGCCGAAGGGAGTATAAATGCAATTGACTGGAATGGAGGAATAAGTATAAAACAACTTACCTGGCTTGACAAAGAGCTAAGCGAGGCTGAATCGGCGAATGAAAGAGTATTTATATGCTGCCATTTCCCGGTATGGCCCGAAAATATGCATAACCTGCTCAATTACAAAGATGTACTATCTGTTCTCGAAAACCATCACAATATTATTGCATGGTTCAGCGGACATAATCATGCAGGTAATTATGGTAATCTCAATATGATTCATTTTGTTACACTGAAAGGGATAGTTGAAAGCAAGGAAACGAATGCCTGGGCGCTTGTCGAAGTATATAAAAACAAAATATGGATAAAAGGTGCCGGCAGGGAAAGAAACCTTATACTTGCCTATTAATAATATTTTAACCATTTTTCCAAGAATCCGCCGGCAAATGATAAAACTCGCAAAAGAGCTTACCCTGTACGGATTGATAATGGTAGCCATTGGCTCGTGTATAGGGTCGGGAATCTTTGTAACACCATCACAGATTGCCGGATTAATACCCTCATCAGGTCTTATATTGCTGGTATGGGCGCTTGGAGGATTAATTGCAATGACCGGAGCTCTCACTTTCGGTGAACTGGGAGCTCTTTTCCCGCATGCCGGGGGAATATATGTATTCCTCAGGGAAGCATACGGAGGCTGGCTTGGATTCCTGTACGGCTGGGCTTATCTCATTATAATCACATCGGGGTCGATAGCTGTTCTTTCCCTTGCATTTTCATATTATCTGAGCTCTATCATTCCAATGAGTGAATCGGGTATGATGATAACAAGTATAAGCGCCATTGTGGTTGTGATGATACTGAATGTCCTGAGGGCAAAATTCGGTGAAATATTTTCCAATATTTTTACAGGACTAAAAATAGCCGGAATACTGATAATCATACTTGTGGGGCTTATTATAGGAGATACGGAATATTCCTTCAAGCCTGTCACTTTCACTAGCTCCTCCGGGTCAGGCATCTCAGCATTTGGTGTCGCCCTTACCGGTGTACTTTTTTCCTACGGAGGCTGGCAGCATGCCTCATATCTTGCCGGAGAAACAAAGAATCCTACAAGGAATGTTCCCATCGCCATGATAACCGGGGCACTGATAGTAACAATAATATATCTTCTTGTCAATACAGGTTATATGATGCTTCTTCCTGTTGAAGATATTGTCTCATCACAAAAGGTGGCTGCCGATGCAGTCAGCACCATTTTGCCCTTTGGAGGAAAGCTTGTTGCAGGAATAATTGCAATAAGTACTTTTGGTACGATGGGAATATATACACTGTCTACTCCACGGATCTATTATGCCATGGCATCCGATGGTCTTTTCTTTAAAAGTATAGCTAAAGTTCATTCAAAATTTAAAACCCCTTACTATGCGATTATTCTTCAGTCGTTATGGGCAATACTATTATTACTTTTCTGGGGAACAGTAGAAAACCTGATCACTTATACTGTTTCAGTTGAATGGATATTTTTCGCACTGGCAGCTGCAGGAATATTTATCTTCAGAAAAAAGATGAAGGATGTTGAGAGACCATATAAAACATTCGGGTATCCGGTAACTCCATTTATATTTATCGCCATTACAATATGGTTTGTTATCAATATAACGATAAACAGACCTCTGCATATGGTAATCGGGTTAATCTTCCTGTTGATCGGAGTCCCGGTATTTATAATTTTCAGAAAGATTCACTTATCTTGATAAAGTTGAAAGGCACCCTCAGGATTACTGAAAAGTACTCTCCCCTTTCAAGAATATCTTCGTCACCTTCTTCATAATACCAGTTATAAACACACCTTCCATTTTTAAGGGCGACTTTTTTCAGTATTTCCAACAGATGAATGAATACCTTGGCACTTGCACTGTTGAAGTACTCAAGGTTCATATCGATCTTTGTTAATTCAGCAGGTTCTTCAACATAGGACCTTATCCAGTTCTCGACAGGAGCAAAAAAATCAGCTACATTTTCATGTATCGAACGCCCGCTGATCTGAATTGAGCCTTCGGGATTCAAAATTATTTCTGGTGTATTCTTCCCGGGTGAAATCTTTAATTCCTGCATCAATAAATATTTGCTCCCAATTTAATTAAATAAAATAAATCTTCAATTATTTTCTGCTTATAATCTTGCAAGTGGCGCAATATCCTGACCGACGAATTCACCTCCAAGATACTTATAATAACCCGTAATACCTATCATTGCAGCATTATCGGTTGTATAATTGACATCTGGTATAAAGAGATCCCATCCCCTCTTTTTTGCTTCCACTCTTACAGCCTGCTGCAAACCTGAATTTGCTGATACTCCCCCTGCAATTCCTATCTGTTTAATTCCTGTTTGTCCAGAGGCCTTAACAAGCTTTTCAATAAGAATACTCACTATTGTATGCTGGAGTGAAGCACAAAGATCTGCCTTATTCTTGTCGATAAAACCGGTATCTTCATTCAACCTATCCCTGAGAAAATAAAGAAAACTGGTCTTTAATCCGCTGAAGCTGAAATCGAGGTCTTTCACTGAGGGTTTTGCGAATACAAAAGCATTTCTGTTTCCCTCAGATGCCAGCTTGTCAATCGCAGGTCCTGCAGGATAAGCGAAACCCATCAGTTTGCCACATTTGTCAAATGCTTCTCCGGCGGCATCATCAATAGTATTTCCCAATACTTCCATATCGAGATAATCTTTTATCATGATGATCCGTGTATGTCCCCCTGAGACAAGAAGACATAGGAAAGGAAATGCTGGTACTTTTTTCTTACGGTCTTTTTCCTTAATAAAATGTGCGAGTACATGTGCCTGTAAATGGTTTACTTCTATAAGGGGTATGCCAAGAGAAAGAGCAAATCCCTTAGCGAATGAAGTACCTACAAGCAGAGATCCCATGAGCCCTGGCCCACGTGTAAAAGCTACCGCATTTATTTCTCTTCTGTCAGTTCCTGCTTGTTCTAAAGCCTCATCAACGACAGGAACAATATTTGCCTGGTGAGCCCGGGATGCCAGTTCGGGCACAACACCTCCATAGGATCTGTGAACCTCCTGGCCGGCTATCAGGTTCGAAAGAACGTATCCATCCCTGATCACAGCTGCTGATGTATCATCACACGAAGACTCTATGGCTAATATTGTTACCGGCATTAAAGCTTTGATTTTCGGTATATTTTAGGTTATTTTGAACTATGATTTTTTAACTGTTATAAATGGTCAAAAATATTAAAAAATCATTTAAGTATATTATCATTTCCCTCGGGATAATCATTATGGTCTCAACCATATTTTATTTTATCCTACAGGTACCATTGGTACAAACCATACTTGTAAGAAGAATCACTACTCATATCTCTGAAGAATTAAAATCCTCAATTACGATAGGGAAAATTGATTTTCATTTCTTTAACAGGCTGTATATAAACAACATACTGATCAGAGACCAAAATAATGACACACTGATTTATTCTCCAAAAATTACAGTCGCAATACGAAAGATAGATTTTAAGAATAAAGAATACAGGCTCGGAAGGGTAAAGGTAGATACTCCTGTTGTTGCTTTCGCAGCTGATTCCTCAGGACAACTTAATATTAGTAGGTATATAGATAAGCTGCGAACACGAAATGATACTCTGAAGAAAGAGAAAGCTAAAATTGATATTAGTCAGATTGATATCATCAATGCCAGGTTTTTACTTGTAACTAATAAAGCCGATGCCAATAAAAAACCAGGAATAAACCTTAGCAACCTACATCTTTCGGATATAAACTGTATCCTGGAGGGCTTTAGGATAAACAACGATACGACGACTTTCAATATTTATAACCTTGGATTCAGCGAATCCGGTGGATTTAAGATAAAAAGAATGAACAGTGGTGCTGTATTCTCCAGGAATTACATTCGTTTCAAAAATGCTTCGGTGGAATGCGATAGTACAATATTAAATATTGCCCGTGCAGGTATGAAAGTTGATTCATCTTCATCTTTCAGAAACTTCATCTATGATGTCCGGCTTGATATTCTACTTGACAGATCGCAGGTTTTCATTTCCGATCTTCAGTATTTCACTCCTTCTATCAGCAGAATAAATGAATCATTTTGGATATCCGGGAGAGTACTGGGTACAGTATCTGAATTAAGAGGCAGAAATATTGAAATCGCCTGCCTTGACAGTACATATCTCGATTGTGATTTTGATTTCTCAGGGCTTCCCGAAATTGAAAACTCTTTTATCTATTTCGGTGTTAATGATTTCAGATCCAGTGCTAAAGACATTGAAAAAGTAAGAATTCAGGGAAACGGACCTGTAGAACTCCCCGAGGTTATTCATAAGATGGGAATTATCTCCTTCGATGGAACCTTTACAGGTTTTACAACTGATTTTGTTACCTATGGTAAGATCCGGTCCGATCAGGGACTATTAAAAACTGACATCTCAATGAGACCGGAAGAACCAAACAGATTCAGGGTGAATGGTCTTTTATCAGGAAGTGATATAGACCTGGGGTATCTTTTGGAACAAACGGAAATGGTCGGAAATCTCAATATGAATGTCAACATTGACGGAGTAGCATATTCTATGAATAAGTTCTCAGGAGATCTGTCAGGACTCATCGACAGTATTGAAATAAACGATTACAATTACCGTAATGTTCAGCTGAACGGTTCTTTTACAGAGAAAACATGGGATGGCAGTGTTAATATCTCTGAAGAAAATATAAGGATGGATATTCTGGGAATGTTCAACTTCAATAGAGAACTACCTGAATTTGACTTTACGTTAAACCTGGCAAACGCTGATCTTCACAAACTCAATTTCGATAAAACCGATACCACATCATCTATGTCAATGCTTCTGACAGCAAATATTGAAGGAAGCAATATTGATAATGTTGATGGGGAAATAAAACTTCTTAATTCCAGTCTTACAAAATTTGGGAATACCCTTGAACTATACAATTTCTCAATAAAAACCTTTATAGAAGATGAGCTTCCCGCTATAAGTTTGCGAACAGATTATATTGATGCCGATCTCAGAGGCTATTACGATTTCAGCGGACTGCGTGCAATGTTCAAACAGACTCTGGCTTCTATTATGCCATCTCATTTTATAATGCCCGAACCTGACAGTGACGATCTGCCTAATTATTTCACCTTCAATATCAACTTCAAAAACACCGACAAGCTGAATAATTTCTTCAGAACAGGATTGTTGATATCTGAAAACAGTTATCTGAATGGTGAGATATTCAGTGACAGTACTATAA
>CAZTXH010000118.1:0-6888 GCA_964617415.1 uncultured Rikenellaceae bacterium
GGACAGGCTCTCCCTGGATGGGATTTTAATATTTTATAAATTTGCGTTTTTATTTTCTATGCTGGTATTTACTAAAATACGATCCCGGATAATATTAGTATTGCTTTCCATTTTCGGGGGAATCCTTGCCGGACTTGCATGGACAAGCTGGTTCACAGGACTCATCCTGCTTATTGCATTTATCCCTTTTATCATCCTTGAGAATTATCTTTTTGAGAATCCGGAAATATACAGCTCTTACGCTTTCTTTAATTATACACTCCCCGGAATGATCATTTTCACAACCATGTCCATGGGTTGGGTAAGGGCAGCAAGTATCACTGCAGCAATAACCGTAATACTGGGAATGTCATTCCTTATGGCTTTCATTATGTGGCTGATACATCTTGCAAGGTTAAAAGCAGGAACAGTGCCGGGAATAGTAGCTTTCATTGTATTCTGGCTCTCCTTTGAATTCCTTTCACTCAATTTCATACTACTCACACCCTGGATAAACCTGGGGAATGGTCTGGCAAAAGATATTCTCTTTATTCAGTGGTACGAACTGACAGGTACCTCCGGGGGTACATTATGGATACTTCTCTCGAATCTTTTTCTGTCACTTTTCCTTATAAACCGAACTTACAGGAAGAAAATTTATTTATATGTCTGGCTTATTGTAATCCTTATCCCCTCATCTGTATCCATAGCGAGATATTATACAATACAGGAGAATACGAATCCTGCAAATGAAGTCCTGATAATACAACCTAACATTGATCCCTATACCGAGAAATTCAGCTTACCTTTTGAAGAACAACTGAGTAAAACACTTAATATGGCAGATACTTCGATATCACCTCATACAACATGGCTGTTGACTCCTGAGACAACAGTGGATGATCCTGTAAATGAGGATGATATGTATGACAATCAATATATTACCGAACTAAGGAAATTTGCCGGTCAGCATCCGGGATTAGCCATTGTTACCGGGCTGGTCAGCTACAGGTTATATCCGGAACCTCCTTCTGCTTCAGCAAGAAAAATTGATACATCAGGCTATTATTATGACCACTTCAACTCCGCATTTATAATAGATTCGGGAGGAGTTGTTGACATCTATCATAAATCGAAACTGGTGGCTGGTATTGAAATACAATTCTCTGCAGGATTGGGGAAATTAATTAACCGGATTGTACCCTATCTGGGAGGCACAAAATGGGGCTATGGCCGGCAGGATGAAAGAGCCTGTTTTAAACATCCTGTAACAGGCCAGATAGCAGCTCCGATAATATGCTATGAATCGATTTTCGGTAATTTTGTTGCTGATTATGTAAGAAAAGGAGCAGAAACATTATTCATAATCACAAATGACGGATGGTGGAAAAATACAAAAGGATATATTCAACACCTTAATTATGCATCCATCAGGGCTATCGAAACACGAAGAGCTATTGCCAGGTCTGCCAACACGGGAATATCATGTTTTATTGATATCCGCGGAAAGCGTAAACATGAAACAGAATGGTGGACAGAAGCTGTTATAAGAGAATCAATTAAATCTGAAACAAACCTTACTCCATATGTCAGATATGGAGATGTAATTATGAAACTTTCAGCTATGATAAGCGTATTATTACTGTCTTATGTTTTTATTATACTACCAATAAGAAAGAAATATATATATTCCGGATCAAAATAGTGCAACCCTTGAATTATCCGCTTGTCTTTAACAAATGTAACAATAAACGTGGACCGGTCAGATAAAAATATTCATGCTCCTCTTATTGAGGAATGCAAAAAAGGTAGTATTAAAGCACAGTTCAGGCTTTATAACCAATATTCAAGGGCAATGTATAATCTGGCATACAGGATGATGAATAACAGGGAAGATGCAGAAGATATACTGCAGGAGGCATTTACGGAATGCTTCAGGAAAATAGAGACATTCAGGTTTGAATCAACATTCGGAGCATGGCTCAAAAGTATATTGTTAAACAGGTGCATAAACCAGCTCAGGAAGAAAAAGACCGAACTTGTTTATTATGAAAACCTGCCTGCGACAACCAATGAGGAAGAACAGGAAATAATCTATGATACAGATAAAATTTTTAAGGGTATAGAACAGCTACCCGATGGTTACAGGATAGTACTGACCCTTTATCTGCTTGAGGGGTACGATCATACAGAAATTTCACAGATAATGGGAATCTCCGAGTCTACTTCAAAATCTCAGTATTCACGAGCAAAAGAAAAACTAAGAAACATACTGGTAAAAGACATGAATTATGGACAGACTGGAAAAATATATCAGTAAAAACAGGGAGAAGCTCGACAAGTATACTCCCCCGGATAAAGTCTGGAAAGACATAAGGAAAAACCTGCACGGGAAAAGACGTGATCTCATAATATGGGTTTCTGCTGCAGCTATGATTGTGGTTATCCTGGCAACAGCTGTACTCTTTTATGTAGGGAAAGAGAGAGAGAATTATATACTGAACAAAAGAGATGCCGCTATACACCTCATGAAAGCGAATCCGGAACTTATAGAGAGTGAGATCTATTATAATAACCTTATTCACGATCTCTATATCCAGGCAACTCCATTACTTACAAATAATCCTGATCTGGAGAAAGAACTCCTTAATGACCTGTCGCAAATCGATAGTATTTGTATAGATATTAAAAAGGACCTCAGGGATAATGTTGCCAACCAGGAGGTTGTCGAAGCTCTGATAAATAATTACAGGATAAAAATACGTATCCTGGAAGATATGCTTAACACTTTAAAACAAGATGATATAAGTGAGGAAAAAACAACAGACCATGCGCTATAGATCATTCACAGTATTACTGCTATTACTCTTTTCAGCCGGACTATTGTCAGCACAGACATACTCTGAAAAGAAAACATATATGAAGAGCCTGCCTGTAAACAGGGATATGACTCTTGAAATAGACAATAAATACGGGACTATCCATATTACTTCATGGAGTATTGACTCTGTTGAAATAAAAGCAGAAATTGAAGCTTATGCGTCCGATCATAACAGACTGGACAAAATGTTCCGGGAAGTCGATGTAAATATCACCGGATCAAGCTTCCTGATACGGGCAGAAACCAGCTTTAAACAGAGTATTATCATGCTTTTCGAAGCCTTCAAAGGATTAACGAGTAAGTTAATACTATATGAATCAAAACTCCAGATCAACTATTATATAAACGCTCCCGAATATATGGATATCAGGATTACAAACAAGTACGGTGATGTATATATGGAAAACAATACCGGCATACTAACACTTAACCTTTCAAACGGATCATTCAAAGCAAACTCACTTAATGAAATAAACGGAAATGAACTCCTTTTCTGCGATGCAACAATAAACAATTTAGCTAATGGCCGCTTAAGTGTATCTTTCTCTGAGGTTGAAATAGACAAATCACAGAATCTGAATATTAAATCCATATCTTCAAAAATAAACCTTGAAAGAGTAGAAACAATCAGGACTGAATCAAGGAGAGATAAGTATTATATAGGAATAGCAGGATCATTAACAGGTAACTCATACTTTACCGATTTCAGGATCGAGGAACTTCAAAGGGATATCAATATAGATACAAAATACGGGGAGCTCGATGCAGATTTCATCAGCAGGGGAATAGAAATGATAACAATAAATTCAGATTTTACGGATATTAGTCTTACCTTCGACCCTTCAATATCCTACAACCTGGATATCAGGCATTTAAACACATTCCTTGTGCTGCCGGACAGAGCAGACAATATTGAAAAGAAAATTCTCAGCGAGGAGAGAAAAGAATATATGATATATGGTACTGTGGGTAATAATCCCGGTAATATCAAAGTAATAATCGATGCAACAAGAGGAAATATTTACCTAAAATAAACTTAGCGGATGCATCTGTAAACCTGATTTTTTGTCTTTATAAAAAAATCACAGAATAAAACCAAAATGAAAAGAAAAAATATTGTTTTACTATCAGTAATATTTGTGATCATTACGACATCATGCCTTAAAAGCATCTTTTGTGTAAAGGGCGACAGAATAATGACTACTGAAACACGAAGAGTATCCTCATTTTATGAGATAGAGAATTCAACATCCTTTGATATTGTATACAGACAATCTGATACAATTGGTATTACAATCAGTGCTGAACAGAATATCATTAACTATATTGAGACAAATGTTTACCATAATTGTCTTGAAATATCAACCAGTCCCGCAACTATTTGTCTTGACTATAATGAAAGACCTTTAATTACAATCTCCTCACCTTTCCTCTCAGCAGTATTTAATGCCGGATCGGGAGCCTTTATAGGTGACATACTTACAGGGGAAACGGTGACAGTAAAAGCAAGTGGCTCGGGCGATATTACTTTTGACATGGCCACCGGTGATAATATCGACATAACAGTCACAGGGTCAGGCAATATTGAACTAAATATGGCAGAATGTGCAAATTATGAATGCCTTATTACAGGATCGGGAGATGCTTCAGTAAATGGTGGTTGTGACGATGCACATTTTAAAATAACCGGTAGCGGGAATATTTATGCAAGTGATCTTGTCGCTGTTAATTCTTCGGTAATCATTTCAGGATCAGGTAACGTTTTTACAACTACAACAGATTACCTGAACGGACTGATTTCAGGAAGCGGAAATATTTTTGTTGAAGGTAATCCGGAAATTGATCAGTCTATAACCGGATCAGGAAGAATTATCAATTATAAATAATTCGTATGCCTATTGAAAAAATTTTTACTCATGAAGAAAATAATCTTACTTACAATTACTACTACTCTGCTGTTTCAGATTAATGTTTTCAGTCAGGATATAATAAAACAGGCTGGGGTAAGGACCGGTGTAAGGAGTAGTATATTCTTTCAGGTTACATCAGAAGCAGGTAATGCAGAAGTTGGATATAATGCAATGCTTGGCTTCAATAACGAAGGTATCCAGGTTACAGGTCTAAGGATAATCTACGAAAAGGCTCTCTCAAGCATATCACCGGATCTCTATTTTGCATGGGGTTATGGAGGGCATGCAGGATTTATTATCACTGACCATGTCGGATATTTTGGAGAGAGATACAATTTTCAGGGCGAAAGGTTTTGCCCTGTATTAGGTGCTGATGGTTGGCTCGCCGCCGAATACAGGTTTTATGATATCCCATTGATAATAGGTCTTAATATAAAACCGTTTGTTGAACTTACGATCCCTGCTTTTGTCAGGTTGATGCCAGGCGATATAGGCATATCGGTCTCATATGTTTTTTAGAAAAAAAAATTATAAATGATGAAAAAAAATATTTCTATTGCTGCATTATTGATACTTGTATCAGTTGTAACATTTGCACAGGATCCTGAATTCGAGTATTACAAAAATAAAGAGATAAAAACCCTCCTTGGACGAAACAGAGCAGGAGGCGGTTATGGCTCATTTTCAACAGGCTATACCGTTATTGATGATAAACATGCTGTGCTTTTCGGCGGTCGTTTCTCATGGTTGCCGAGCCGTTCTATGGGAGTAGGAATAGGAGCTACAGGTTTTATTAATGAATTCCATTATGAACCTTCACTCGACATGGAAGTATTTCTTACCGGTGGTTACGGTGGTATTTATATTGAGCCAATAGTATGTCCTCGTTGGCCTGTACATCTTTCATTCCCTGTATTATTTGGAGCAGGAGGTATATCTTTTGTTTCGAGAGATGGAGAACTCTATGATAATTTCATTGAGGACTCCAAGGCTTTTCTCATTATAGAACCATCTGCAGAACTGGAACTGAACCTCACAAAATTTTTCAGGCTTGCTTTCGGTGCCACATACCGTTTCCCCACACAGTTTGATGTCGGACTCCCGGGTTCATATACAATAGATGTAGAATCACTCAAAACAATAAGCTATACTGTTACATTGAAGTTCGGAAAATTCTGATAAATAGAATTATCTTTCATTAAAGAGTCTGACACCTTCGTCCAGCCATTCTTTGTATTCCTCAATATTAAGGTTTGTGGGCATGGGATTGTTAAGTGGATTACCCTCATGATCGGTAATCACATAAAGCGGAAGAGCATTGGTCTTATATAAGGAGATCTCAATATCTTCGTTGATCTTACCAATTGTCTTTTTAACCTTACCATCAATTTCAGAAGTTATCCATTCATCTTCAGGAAGCCGTGTTCTGTCATCCGTATAAAGTGAAATGATAACAAAATTGTCATTGAGTCGTTGAAAAATCCCCGGATCAGACCACACCTTTGCTTCCATAACCTTGCAATTAGCACAGGCATGTCCCTTAAAATCTATTAGTGCCGGTTTCCCCTGTTCTTTTGCACAGGCTAATCCCTGGTTATACTCAAAATAGCCGCTCAGGCCCAGGGGCATTTCAAACAGATCATCATATTTTGGTTCTGAACATAGCTCACTAAAAGAAGAATAATCGAATACCGGGGCAGTAACGGTATTGTTTTCACGAAGGCTCTTCTCCTCATAAAACCATGATGTCTGCTGTGAAGGCAGAAAGCCGGATAATCCCTTAAGGGGTGCACCAAATAACCCTGTAATAAGATATAACATAAATGAAAAAACAGCCACTATCAGGAAGAACCTGAAAGTTCCGATGTGTCTAAGATCACTGTCGTGGACAAATTTTATCTTTCCCATAAGGTAAAGACCAAGAAGTGCAAAAAGAACTATCCATACAATGAGGAATATGTCTCTTGTAATAATTCCCAAAGAATATACACTGTCTATTATCATCAGAAATTTCATACTGAATATGAGCATAATAAATCCCAACACCACTTTTATTGAGTTCAGCCATCCACCTGATTTAGGCATTTTATTCAGGACAGAGGGAAAGAGTGCAAACAG
>CAZTXH010000119.1:0-6859 GCA_964617415.1 uncultured Rikenellaceae bacterium
GTGTTTTAGAGCCAGTAACTCTGGCATTTGCAAGTGAATCAAGCTGCCCACTTACTGTGATATTGGAATTTTCAATATAAAAAGTAAGTCTCTGCATTGTATTAAAGGCTACCAGTTGTACCATATCCGGATATCCAACGGTTCCCTTCATCTTGAAGGAACCTTTTTTAGAGATAGCCGAATCTATATTGACAATAGTACCCGCTTCTCTTTTTTGCAATATAAATGTCACATTATCTGAATTCTCAATATCCCCTTTTACCACATAATGAGGTTCAGAACTACAGCTATAAATAAATATAAATACTGAAACAAACAACAAATAAATAATCTTTTTCATATCTTAATTAATTATCAGATTAACAATCACATCGGCGGTGCAAATATATTAAATTTTATACCTTTTTAAAATATTTATCAATCAAATAAATAGCGGCTCTGTATGAAGTCATTTTGCCTTTCTGCAACATATGTTTAAAATGTGGTTTTGCTATAGTAAAAACAACATAATCGATAATTTGTTCCCATAATTCTTCAATTCCTTTGTTTTTCCATTATATGGGACTATGAAAGTGTAAAAATAATATAAAGGGTGCCATATTGTTATCTGTCACCCTTTTTATTATTTTTTATGCTCTTTTTACTGACTTGTTGATTCCTGTTCTACATTAGCTGTCAACATCAGCACTGCTTCAGATTTTTTCGGATCGTTAGTATAAACGTATATTGCTTTTGTAATTTTCCCTTTATAGCCACCGGAATTAAAAACTGCTTTTATTGAGCTTGATTCGCCAGGTTTTATTCCAACTCCCAGGTTACCCTGTTGTACGGCCGTGCAACCACATGTAGAACGTATATGCCTTATTATAAGGTCTGATTTTCCATCATTGGTAAATTTGAACTCAACTTCCTTTTTTGTCTTACCCGGCATTTCCCCAAGGTCAACAGTCGATGCATGAATATTGAAAACAGGGGCATTTTCCATATCCTCCTTTGTCATTGATGAAAAATCTTCAACAAGATTTGCAGATATATAATAATAAATATTCTGCTGTGGATTATCGTTGAGTCTAATCCTGACCATATCACTTACATGACCCCAGGCATTATTTTTTGTTGCATCATATGTTCCCTGGATAATACCTTTCTGACCTGGTTTAAGTGTTTCAGGTTTTGCTTTGAGTTCCAGATGGGCAGGCACCCTTTCAAATCCTATTTTTACAGGCTTATCTGATGTGTTTATGACCTGCATCACACGTATCTTCTTCTCTGTCTTCTTTATTTTTGTAAAAGCCAGATGATTGCTTTCGAATCTTACAGCACCAACAGGGAAAGTAAATAGTTCTTCGATCGTTTTTTCACGTGGGATAACTTCACCTTTAATAACCAGAACGGTAACCTTTGGATTTGAATTTGTATACACTGAAAGTGTTTTATTAAATCGCCCGGGACGATTACGGGGATCATAGTTAGCAATGATTTTCCCTGTACCCCCGGGAGGTATAGGCTCTCTGGTCCAATCAGGCTGGGTACAACCACAAGAGGCTATAATATTCTGTATTACCAGAGGTGACTTTCCGGTATTGCTAACAGTGAATTCATAGCTTTGCTTGCCGTCTTCCTCTTTAAAGGTACCAAAATCATGTTCTTTCTCCGATAGTTTTAAAACAGCCTGTGAAAAACAAGTAGCACTGATAATCAAAAACGGTATTAATAAAAGTATTCTTCTCATTTTAAATTTAATTGTGGTTGAACATAATAATTCCTGTAATAAAATGGTTTTTCATATTAACAAATCATGAACAGAATTGGTTGCATGAAATATTACAAAAACCGGACCGGAATAATCAAAGAACCCTTTTCGCTGACAAAAATAACAAACTTTATTTTATTAACCATAATATCATTAGTTTTGTTAGCTGGTCAGAACTATCAGCAGACAATTGGAATAGAATTTGCAGCGAAATAAGCACATATTATATCATGAGTCGGGAACAAGTATGAAAAAAACCTGGAAACTGATAATCATAGTCATAGCCAGCATTCACTTCCTGGATGCATCCGGCCAGTTCTACAACGGCCATCAAATGACTTTTGGCAAGAACAGGGTTCAGCACTATGATTATTACTGGCAGTTTTACAGGTTTGATGATTTCGATTGCTATTTCAACGAATTTGGCCGTGAACTGGCACAATACACAGCAAATTATGCAACAAAGAAACTGGAGGAAATTGAAGATTTCTTTGACTATACTCTTGAAAAGAGACTGATATTCATTATCTATAATAAAAATGCCGAATATAAACAAACAAATATAGGACTGATAACTGCTGATGAAAACAGCTATAATACCGGAGGATACAGTAGAATAATAGAAAACAAGGTGATGCTCTATTATGAAAGTGATCATGAAAGCTATGAAAAACAGATAGCATCATCAATTACCGAGGTTATCATAAATGAGATGTTGTACAATGCTGATGTTAAAAACCGTATTTCAAGTTCTTCAGTGATAAATATGCCCGACTGGTATATTAAAGGGCTAATCAATTATGTATCGTATGGATGGAATTATGAAGCGGAAAACAGGGTTAAAGATGGTTTCAGAACCAAGAAATACAGAAATATCAGTAACCTTGAAAATGAAGATGCAGTATTTGCCGGGCTGTCGTTCTGGAGATTTCTTGGAAAAGAATACGGAGATGCTCTTGTACCAAATATCATATACCTCACAAAAGTATATAAGAATATAGATGATGGATTTCTATATGTTATAGGTAAAAAACTTAAAGATCTTCTGAAAGAATGGAAAGAGTTTTACCGTAATGAATATTCCAATGACCGTAATATTCCGGGTTACGACGAAAAAAGTATCCGGAGATCAAAAAAAGAACAGACATATCAGACGGTCAGGGTTAGTCCCGACGGTAAATATATAGCATACGTAACAAATGACTGGGGTAGAAAGAGAGTATGGCTTTATGATCAAACCACGGAAAAACGTAAGATAATCTTTCGGGCAGAACCAAGATTTGAACAAATTATCGACGAAACTTACCCTGTTATCGGCTGGCATCCAAGTAGTAAAATACTGACAATCATTAATGAACAGAAGGCCGCCATAGCTATGTACTTTTACAGGATCGATGAGAAATCAAAGGAAACACGCAACCTGCTCTATTTTGACAAAATCCTTGATTTCTCTTATTCTCCCGAAGGATCACGTCTTATATTCTCTGCTGTAAAAGATGGTATTACTGATATTTATATTCATACAATTGCTTCAGGAACCAATGAGCAGATAACAAGAGATGTGGCTGATGACCTTAATCCAGCTTTCCTGAACAATAATCCGGATGAAATTATATTCTCATCAAACAGATTATCTGATACTCTTAAGAATACTGCAGATCCTTTTGATAAGACAGGGCTAACATTCGACCTGTTTACTTATAATATATCCAAAAACAATAATGTACTTACCAGGTTATCGGAAGGTAATTACATCAACAGGTATTCACCTACCGGCACATCAGGAAAAGAATTTGCATACATAGGAGATGAAAATGGCATCCTTAATAGATATACAGCAACATTTGACAGTGCAATAAGCTATATCGACACTACCATACATTACAGGTATTTCATTAACTCTCTGCCTGTTACCAATTATGACAGAAATATTGAAGACCATTCAGCAACTAACCGGCTGAATAACTTCGGAGAAATTATCTTCAGTAAAGGACGATATATTGTCAGAGAGGGACAGTTAAACAGCGATACTCCTGTCCCGGAAGATGAAATAGAAATAACATCTTACCGTAAGGAAAGAAATATACTGTTGCATGAAGCAGACAGTATTGAACAGCTAAAAGAGCGGCTTATTGCTGAAGACAAGAGAAGAAGGGATACACTTACCAAACCTTTATATGAGTACTATATTAAGAATGAACCGATTGATATAACACATTACATCTTTGAAAAAGAAAAACAAAACTATTACGATCAGCTCTGGCGGAAGGATTATATGGACATTGATCTCGACACCGGAGATCTAAAACTACCTTTAATAAGGATATATGAGACCTCATTTTATAACAATTATATTGCCAACCAGATCGACTTCACCTTCTTAAATAATTCCTATCAGGTTTATAATGGAGGAGCACCTTATTATAATCCTGGAGTTAATATGCTTACCCGCATAGGTGCTATTGATCTTTTTGAGAACTACAGGATCACCGGAGGATTCAGGTTCTCAGGTAATTTTAATAGTAATGAATACATGGTAAGTGTTGAAAACCTTAAAGGAAAATTCGATAAACAAGTAATTTTTCACAGGCAGGCATTCCTCAGTTCTGATGAATCAGGTAATTATTTTAAAACACACACGCATAATCTTTACCTGTCATATTCCAAACCATTCTCACCTGTTCTGGCTCTGAAAGGAACCCTGGCATACAGATACGACCGTCATGTTTTCCTGGCCACAGACCTGACATCACTGAGTAATGAAAACCTGGCCCGACACTGGGTCAGTCTCAAAGGGGAACTTATTTATGACAATACAAGGAATAGAAGCGTAAACATATACTACGGGACAAGGTTTAAGGTTTTCGGTGAATATTATAAAGAGCTTACATACGAAAAGTCAGATATGATTGTTGTTGGTATTGATTTCAGAAAATATATTAAAATCCACAGGGAACTTATTTGGGCCAACAGGTTCGCCGCAAGCAAATCATATGGTCCGACAAAACTGGTCTATTATCTGGGTGGAGTGGATAACTGGATGGGATATCTGTTCAATCAAAATGCTATGTTCGACAATACAATCCCTGTAAGTCCGGGAATGAATTATGGTTTTCAGGCATTAGCAACAAATCTACGTGGCTTCAGCCAGAACATCCGAAACGGGAATAGTTTTGCCCTGATAAACAGTGAGATAAGGTGGCCTTTCATCAGGTATTTTGCAGGACATCCACTGCGGTCAAACTTCCTTAACAGTATTCAGGTTGTCGCTTTTGGTGATATCGGAACAGCCTGGGCCGGACGGTCACCCTGGTCAGGAGAAAATTCATGGGACACTGAAACATTTAAAAACGGACCCGTAACAGTTGTTCTCGATTCAAACCGCGAACCTATTGTTGCAGGATTTGGTGCAGGAATACGTGCACAATTACTTGGATATTTTGTAAGAGCCGACTGGGCATGGGGCATTGAAAATAAATATGTTTTACCAAGAATATTTTACCTTTCTTTCAGCCTGGATTTTTAAAACCTCTTTTTTTTATTGAGAAAATTTGGGTAGTTTTGAGCCATTACTGTAATTAATCTTATAAAAAATAAAAAAACATGGCTTACGAAATCAATGAAGATTGCACTGCATGCGGAACATGTATTGATGAATGTCCTGTTGAAGCTATTGCTGAAGGCGACATCTATAAAATAGATCCGGATATTTGCACCGATTGCGGGGCATGTGCAGATGTTTGCCCTGTTGAGGCAATTCATCCTGCAGAGTAATGCAATCAAAATAAAATTAAAGGCCGTCGAAAAACGGCCTTTTTTTATTTCGGATCATATCTTGCTGATCCCAAAATGCCCTGGATATCTGTATCATCCATCATTTCGCCCAGAGGAATATTATTACGCATCATATAAGATTCAATAATTCTGAAACCTAACCATACTGCAGCTTTCCCCGGCGATTCATTGGTAAAATAAGTCGTAAAAGGTGCCTCACCTGTTAGTTTTTTTATCGTAAACTGATCAGTACTGAAAAGAAGATCATTCTCAATAAGGTAATTCCACATCTGCATTTCATTATTCCTGCAGAACTTCATCTGATCTGCCGAAAACCCGAAAAGAATTGTGTCATTCAGCGAGGGCATCATGCATTTTTCAAAGTATTTTAGTTTTCCCTCATGCATTATACTGGTCATTACATTATCTGTTTCATATCCCAGGGAAGTATAATCCCATTCCGAGGTGGCCCATCCATACATGCAATCGGGTACGATATTCCGGTAATTCATCCTGGCAGTTAAATATCTGTAGATCTGAAGCCTGGAATAATATTCACAATCACTTCCCAGATACCTGTCAAGTCCGATACCGATAACCGTATCACCAATGATCAGGCTGTTGTTAAACCCCGTAATGCAGGTATATATTGAAGGTATCTTTTTACCAGGGAAATAATATTTGTAATGACGGAAAGCACTTTCAAGATCATGTTCAATAGCGGTTATATCAGGATACTTTTCCATCACTGAGTGATATACCTCATAATTGAGCTTATCAGTACAAAATCCTGTCAGAAATTCAGCAAAAAGAGTGTCGTCAATATCTCCCGAATGTATCACATAACTGAATAACTGTATAAATACCCCATATTTTTCTTTAAGGTATGGAAGTGTAGATGGGATTTCAGCGGGATCGATCGAGAAGAGATCTTTTTCAAGCCTCTCAATCTCAAGATCGACTGAAACAGAAGAGATGTTAACACTGTAAGGATTCCTTTTGCAGGATGATAATCCGCAAACAAGTAAAAGTGCAATTATGGTACCTGCCAGTCCTGCTCTCATAACAAGTATTTTATAAAGTTCCCGAAAATAAATACTTTTTAATAACAGACAATAGTTCTTCTTTCTGAAAAGGTTTATTGATAAAATCCGAGCAGCCGGATTTTAAAACTTCTTCCCTGTCAGTAATATAGGCACTTTGAGCAATTATACAAAGTTCAGGTCTGATATCTTTAATCAGTTTTTTTTCAGTATATACATCCATTTCTTTAATATTTAATTACATTAATACGATATCGTTATCTTTTAAATATTTACAATATTCCACAGG
>CAZTXH010000120.1:0-3162 GCA_964617415.1 uncultured Rikenellaceae bacterium
GTCTGCAGGTGATTCTTCCTTCAGGCTACAGGCTTCCACTTGGATTCGATATGCCGGTTTTTGACTCTTCATACGATATCTATGTTGACGGACAATATGAAGCAGGAAACGGTCAGCCCGGGAAATCAGAAGAAGAAACAGAACCCGGATACAGCAGGAATTTCTTCAGATTTAATCCTCAATCCGATACAGTTTCTATAATAATTAATGTTGCTAATTATTCACATCGCCGGGGAGGTTTCTGGCGACCTATGAAAATAGGCACCTTCCAGGAGGTTAACAGGCGACTTGCTAACAGCCGGGCCGGAGACTGGTCAATAATAAGCCTTCTCCTGGGATTTTCACTCTTTTTCTTTTTCTTCTTTATAATATCACCCGAGGAAAAGGTTATGGGATTCTTCAGCATGGCAACCATCGGGATGGCATTAAGACCTTTATTTACTTCTCATTTCCTGATCTATAACCTCTTTAATGTAGGATGGACCTGGTTAATAAGATTTGAATACCTGGGGCTTTACCTGATAATAACAGGATGGACATGGTTTGCCCAGGCTCTTTATCCTTACAGGTTTTATAAGGTATTTACTTATTTTGTGACTGTTTTCTTTTCAACTGCAGCAATACTGACCCTGTTTTTACCGGTTAAAATATTCAGTTATACAACACTTGTTTTATACCCGGTCATGCTAACATTAATGGCTTATGCAATCACCCAGAGTATCAGGGGAATTATTAAAAAAAACATAATTGATTTAATATATTTTCTGGCTTTTGTAATACTTGTTTTCGGTGGTATCCATGATATGATGGTTGCACTTGGTAAATCCGGAACTACTCAGGGATATATCCTTTCATATGCCATTGTAGTTTTTGTACTAACCCAGTCAGGATTACTTCTTTACAGATGGGTAAAATCATACCGTGATAAAGAAAAACTGCAAAATGAACTGGCTTTTATCAATGAAAACCTTGAAAAGCTTATAGATGAAAGAACCCAGGAATTAAAAGAACGGAATGAGGAAATAGAAAAACAAAATACCAGGATAGCCCTTCAAAACAAGCAATTATCACAAACGATCAAGATTAAGAACAAGATATTTTCAGTAATTGCACACGATCTCAGAAGTCCTGTTGTTAATATCCTCTATATGCTTAACCTTCTTAAAGAGAAGGAGTACAAGGAAAAATATGACACATTTGCTAATTCAAGTATTGAATATGCACAAAGGGTAATCTCATTACTTGAGAATATGCTGGTTTGGGGAAGAGACCAGGAGGATAAAATAAAATTTTCACCCGCACGTCATAACTTTGCTGACATTATTCTTACTAACCTCAGTATTTTTAAAGAATCGGCTGACAAAAAAGAGATATCTGTAAATTTCACGCAGGTTGGCAAATCTTTTGGATACTTTGATAAGGACCTCATGGATATAATAATCCGAAATCTTTTATCAAATGCAGTAAAATATACTCATCAGGGTGGAAGGATCAGTATCCTGCTTAAGGATAAAAAAGCAGAGGACAATAATATTATGTTGAAAATCTGTGATAATGGAATAGGAATCCCTGAGAACAAACAAAAAACTCTTTTTAATACCTCTGAAGAGGTGATAAGCACCCCGGGTACTGAAAATGAAAAAGGTACAGGACTGGGGTTAAAGCTGTGTTACGAACTTATTCAGATCAATAAAGGAACTATCAGTGTCGAAAGCAAAGAAGGAGAAGGAACATGTTTTATTTTAAACCTGCCTGTTTAGAACTGGAATTCATAAATTGAGTCTCATACATAAGAGTGAAAACGGGTATAACAGTATTTTATATTTACTAAATTCCATTTATCTGTATTATATAATAATTTTGATATATTAGCTTAATTTTAGAAATAGAGGTTGTTAAATTAATTACGAACAATGGAGGTGAACCACATTTCTTCTGACAGGAAAACAGGTGATATTTTTATAGGTCTGGATATAGGATCAATTTCCCTTAACACTGTCCTGACTGACAATAATTATAATATTATTTCAGAATATTATGATTATATCCATGGGAAGCCTTTTAATATATTGTTCGAAAGACTATCGTCTATTTTAGAGGAGAATCCCGGCATTAATATAAAAGGTATAGCACTTACAGGCACAGGTGGCAAACTGGCATCTGAAATGATCGGTGGAACCTTTGTAAATGAGATCATTGCACAAGCTGAATCATCCGGCACATTATATCCCGATGCGAGGAGTATAATTGAAATAGGCGGGGAAGATTCAAAGCTGATACTGATTGAAAAAGACCCTGCAACTAATAAATCACAACTTGTTGATTTTGAAATGAATAGCATTTGTGCTGCAGGTACTGGTTCATTTCTTGATCAGCAGGCAAAGAGAATAGGTATATCTATTGAGAATGAATTCGGTGAGCTGGCAATGAAATCAGTCAATCCTCCAAGGATTGCAGGCCGTTGCAGTGTATTCGCAAAAAGTGATATGATACATCATCAGCAGATAGCCACGCCTCTTCATGATATTGTCGCAGGTCTCTGTTTCGCTTTAGCCAGGACCTTCAGAAGCAATGTAGCCCGGAGTAAGGAGATTTTTAAACCGGTTATATTCTCAGGAGGAGTTGCCGCTAATGTTGGTATGGTAAGAGCTTTCAGGGAAATTCTTAACTTAAGAGAAGACGAGCTCATTATTCCGACTCATCATGCATCAATGGGGGCTATCGGAGCAGTTATTCATATCCTTTCGAACGGATTTGAAATGAATGGTTTCCGTGGATTACAAAAGCTCAAGAAACATTTATCTGAGAACAAATACAGTTTTGTCAGTCTGCCTAAATTAAAGGAGGCCAAGGTAGATTATAATAAAGTGATAACACCTGTGAATCCGGATAGAAATCCCTTACCGGTATTCCTGGGTGTTGATGTGGGGTCTTTAAGCACCAACGTGGTACTGATAGATGAAGAGCACAATTTAATTGCCAGACGTTACCTTCCTACCGCAGGCCGTCCTCTCGAAGCAATAATGAAAGGTCTGAAAGAGATTTATGATGAAACCGGAGAAAGTGTAAAAGTCATTGGTGCTGGTTCTACAGGTTCCGGACGTTATCTAACAGGCGACTTTATCGGGGCAGATACAATACAGAATGAAATAACAGCACAGG
>CAZTXH010000120.1:3172-6383 GCA_964617415.1 uncultured Rikenellaceae bacterium
GCACAGGCTACCGCTGCAATAGATTTTGACCCTACAGTAGATACGATATTTGAGATCGGAGGACAGGATTCAAAATATATCGGTTTAGAGAATGGTGTTGTGGTTGATTTTGAAATGAACAAGGTTTGTGCTGCAGGAACAGGCTCTTTCCTTGAAGAACAGGCCGAAAAGCTTAATATCAATATTGTGGAAGAATTTGGGGAACTGGCTCTGAAATCGGAAAATCCTGTAAAGATGGGCGACCGTTGTACCGTGTTTATGGAATCTGACCTGAACTCTTTCATGCAGAAAGGTGCTAAAAATGATAATCTTGTTGGAGGACTGGCATATTCAATAGTATACAATTACCTGCAGAAAGTAGTTGCAAGCCATAGAATAGGAAATAAAATATTCTTCCAGGGAGGTGTCACAAACAATAAAGCTGTGGTTGCAGCTTTTGAAGAAGTACTGGGGAAGAAAATAATTATACCGCCTCATTTTGATGTTACAGGTGCTATAGGAGCTGCTATTCTGGCTCAAAGATCATTGGCCCCGGGACAAAAAACATCATTCAAAGGATTTGGTATCCGCAATGCAACTTATGGAATCAGCAGGTTTACATGCCAGGGATGCTCAAATCATTGTGAAATAAGGAAAGTGAAGATCAGTGGGGAAAAGAAATCGTTGTTTTATGGCGGACGATGTGAGAAATATGAAACTGAAAGCAGAAAGCAGCAAAAGAATAATATTCCGAACCTGTTCCTGAAAAGGACCGAAATGCTTATGGAAGGTTATGAGGAATCCAAAGATACCAAAAATAAAACCATAGGGATACCACGTGCACTCATGGTTTTCTATCAACAGTTCCCATTCTGGAGGACCTTTTTTGAGAAACTCGGATTTACTGTAATATTATCAAAAGAAACCGACAAAGAACTTGTAACTCAGTCAATTGAGACAATTACTACAGAAACTTGTCTCCCGGTGGAAATCATGCACGGTCATGTGATCGACCTTATAAAAAAAGGTGTAGATTATATCTTCTTACCCTTCATAGTAAATTCAAAGTTCAGGGAAGGCGATACGACTTTCAACTGTAATTGTCCATGGATCCAGTCATACCCTTTCATGGTTAAAGCAGCATTGAGAGAAAAAGTAGATGAATCGAAGTTACTGATACCCACATTACATTTCCGGTTCTTTGAAACAGCCCTGTTAAAAGAAATGAGTACATTCTTTAACGAAAAATTCGGGATAAGCAAAAAAACCATAAAACAAGCTGTTTATCTTGCAAATGATATCCAGACAGGGTTTGAGAAACGTCTTGTGGAATACGGAAAAGAGGTAATGAATAATATACCTGAAGGTTGCAGACCGGTAATAATCCTTGGCAGGCCATATAACAGTACTGATCCCCACCTGAACCTTGGTCTTGTGGAAAAACTCATTGCCAAAAATGTAATGCCGGTTCCATTAGATATGCTCAATCTTGCTTCCGGTAATATTTACTCTAATTACCGGAATATGTACTGGCCCAATGGTCAGAAGATCATAACAGGAGCTCAGTATGTTGCTAATACAGAAAGCCTTCACGCTGTATATATAAGTAACTTCAGATGCGGTCCTGACTCATTCCTGTGGCATTATGTGACAGAAGAACTGAAAGGTAAACCTTTCCTTCATCTCGAAGTGGATGAACATTCGGCCGATGCCGGAATGATAACCCGTATTGAAGCTTTCCTCGATAGTCTGAAGGGATCAGAAATGAACATTAAGAGAGATGTAACCGTTTTCAGACCAAGACCCAGTCCCCCATCTCCACCTAAAGGAAGAACATTATATTTTCCTTATATGAGCGACGGAGCCTATATGGTTGCTGCTGCAACCCGAAGTATCGGAGTCCCGTCAGAAGTGTTGCCTATGCCGACAGAGGAAGATCTTGCAATTGGAAGAGAATATACATCTTCGAAAGAATGCTTCCCGATGATCTGTGTAACAGGAAGCTTTATCAGAAAATTAAAGGAGCCGGGTACCGATCCCGCGAAAGTAAGCTTCTTTATGCCTGATCATAACGGTCCATGCCGGTTTGGTCAATATAACCAGTTTCACAGAATTCTCTTTGACAGACTGGGATATCAGGATGCAGAACTGATAACACCATCAAATGATACTTCTTACGAAGATCTTGCAGGTAAATACGGGCAGAAATTCAGGATCAATGCGTGGAAAGGAATAGTTGCTGGTGAATATATAAGGAAGTTACAATGTGATATTAAACCGTATGAGATCAATAAGGGTGAAACTGATAAAGTATATTATGAGGGAATAAAGAAACTGGAAAAATGTATTGAGAATGGCACAAATGGATTACATAAAGTCCTGGTTGAAATTGCCTCGGAATTCCAGGCAATAAAAGTTGACAAAACAAACAGGAAACCTCTTGTCGCTGTTATAGGTGAGGCATACATGCGTGATAATGCACATTGCAATGGTAATATTGCAAACCGGCTGGAAAAGCTTGGTGTGGAAGTAACTGTTGGACCATTTTCAGAATGGATCACTTACTCAACTCACCGGTTTACACGTGACAGCCGCTGGAAAAATGACAAAAAGGGCATTATTAAATCAAAAATACAGGGCTTGGGACAGGAAATTATTGTCTCATCATTACTTAAAGACATTGACAAATTTATTGATGATAACAAGTATGCTCCCCTGCATGACATACTTAGGTTTTGCAATACTTATGTCAGTGAATTTTATGACGGCGATCCTCCCATAGCAATGGGGACTTCGGTTGCACTGGCACAAAAAGGAGTATCCGGTATAGCAGCTATCCTTCCATTTACATGCATGCCGGGCACCTTAATAGCTGCAGTAAGCGATTCGTTCAGGAAAGACTATAATAATATACCATTTATAAATATCGCTTATGACGGACAGGACACCGTATCACTGGAAATAAGACTGCAGGCATTTGTATTTCAGGTAATGGAATATGCAAAATTAAGAGAATTGGAGAAGAACTGAATGGAATCCTTCCCGGCAAAAGACTAAACAACTGTAAATCCCAGATTTTGAAGCATTTCCCTCGACTGTCCGGTCCCGGCATTGAGCCTGACCGTATAGGCTTTAAATTCCCTTCTTACTGGGTAATCATTTCGCAATTTTTCAAAGTCAGAGGGTGAAAACCTTAGCCTGATATTGTCCTCGTCAATATGATATGTTTTGG
>CAZTXH010000120.1:6393-6796 GCA_964617415.1 uncultured Rikenellaceae bacterium
GTTTTGGTGACTGCCTCGCTGAGAACATCCGTATTTGTTTTTCCTGTTTCATTAACCGGAAAGACAGCTTCTTCAGGTTCAGGAATATCATCAGGATACCAATTATCAATGGGTAAATTATAATATTTGCCTAAAGCATTTACAATCATTGAAGTGCCATTTGCCTTACCATCAGTTGAGTATCCTGCTATATGAGGTGTGGCCAGAAATGATGTTTCCATCAGTCTCAGGTCAATATCCGGTTCATTTTCCCAGACATCAATTACTGCACCCGCCAGTTTGCCTGATTCCAGCATTCTAACCAGTGCTCCGGTTTCCGCTACTTCCCCCCGTGATGTATTTATGAACCAGGCTCTCTTTTTTACCTTTTTGAAGCTTCTTTCATTAAAAAGATACCATGAAC
>CAZTXH010000121.1:0-863 GCA_964617415.1 uncultured Rikenellaceae bacterium
GTATACAGGAGGACTTTTATTCACGGTATTCACTCCGCTTGCATTGGGATCATACTGGGCTATAATACTTTTCTCAGGCATCAGTGTTATAGGAATTATCCTGAGAATTATTAACGAGGAGAAGTTCCTGATCTCCAATCTGCCTGGATATAGCGAATATTGCAGGAAAACAAAATACCGTATAATTCCATTTTTGTGGTAACTTATTATAAAATTACATAACTATCAGCAATGCAGAATAAAATTACATTGATGCCATACAAATTGAAGGAGATTCCTCACTTCTTCCCTATACTACTAAAATAGCATGTCATTCCGAGTCCCGATCCCGAGTACTCGGGAGGGACGAGGAATCTCAACCTTAATTATTTTTGATTATTGATACTCAATTAAAAAATATAAACAATGAAAAAGATATTTTTATCAGGTATAATAATAGTCTGTAGCACAGTCTTATCTGCAAAGGATAATACACCTGCCAGTCAGCATATCAATTATCCATCCGGTTGTACAGTAATTACTATATCAAAAGGAGATAGTGTATTCTTTGGTGGTAATGATGATTATATCAATCCTGACTCTTATTATTTTGTAGAGAAAGGTGATTCATCCAGACATGGAGTGATCTGGATCGGAACACCGGACAATCCTCAGCAGGGAATCAATGAAAAGGGACTGGCTTACGATGCAAACGGACTCACAAGAGTGGATGTTAATCCGCACACTGAAAGAATTCCTGTTATGGGAGAATATTATCACAATTATATCATGCAAATTATGCACGAATGTTCAACCGTAGAGGAAGTTATCGCCTGGATCAATATCCATCAGCGGTTTCCATATATGCACGATCAGCTGCATTT
>CAZTXH010000121.1:873-6761 GCA_964617415.1 uncultured Rikenellaceae bacterium
GATAAGACAGGCGATGCAGTAGTAATAAGTGCCGGGAAAGACGGTGAGATGGTTTTTACCAGGAAAAAACCCGGAGACGGATTCTTAGTCTCTACTAACTTCAACGTAGCAAATCCTTCCCACGATTTAAACTATCCATGCTGGCGATATGATTTAGCACAGGAATTGTTACCACAATTGATTGATAAACCTGAACCTCTTAGCTACAAAGATCTTACGGATGTCATGGATTCGGTCCACATGGAAGGTTTAAGCTGGACAATTGAAACACTGGTAGCTGATCTCGTTAATAGTGTGATATACATATACTATTTTCATCAATATGATAACCCGGTCATTATCAATGTAAAAGACGAGCTGGCTTATCCCAGGGAAGCCGGTCCTTTGAGTAACCTTTTTACAGAAGAAGTAAAGATGGAAGCTGACAAACGCTACAATCAATATACAAGTAATGCCAAAGTAAACAAGATAGTCGGTATATCATGGTCAGCCCTGATAATTATAAGCCTGTGCTTATTATTCATTCTGCCCGGCCGTAAAAAAGGATTATTATTCTGGATTATTGCCACTATTGTCTTGGGTCCTGTTGCTTTAATAGCAAAGCTAATAACCCTCAATTCCGGTAAAATTTCTATATGCAGGGCTTCTCTGATTGAGACAATTGGCGATCTTATTCCTATAGTGGCTGCATACCTTGTATCACAGGTAATAATGCTCATAAAATTGGTTATTGGAGGAATAAGCCAGTTACAACAGTTATTGCTGATGTTCAGCCTTCCATTAATAACAGCATGGATTATTTTTCATGGTCCCTTCCTTGCTTCAGCAGGGAAGATAAATTTTTTAAAGTTGTTGTTTCAGCGACTTCCCCAGGTATTGACCACTACCTTCCTTGGTTTAGCTGGCATTATACTGGTAGCCTTGCCTCTTGAAAATAAATGCCTTGCTGCTTCCCAGATCACACCATTGTCACCCTGGATCGTTATGACCTGGTGGGCAATAATTATCCTCGGATCCCTGGCAGGAGGATTACTCGTATTCATTTATGAACACTGGGCAGTCAGGAGAGGTTTCCGTGCATGGGCTGTCCTTGCCGGAAATGATGGTGATATTATCACTCCTAAATGGAGTAGAATATGGTGGTGGATACTGTTAAGTATCCTTATAACACTCATCCTGCTTGTAGGAACTGTAATGCTTTTAAAAATTATTTCCGTTTAAACTTTTAAATGATGCTAAAGCAAACTCTTAAAACAATATTAAGATACCTTGCAAAAAACAGGGTAATTACCATAATAAACATAGTTGGTCTGACCTTTGGAATAACCTTTTCAGTACTTATAGGTTTATATGTCAAAAAGGAGCTTTCCGTTGACAAGTCTTTTATAAACGGAGACAATATTTACCGTATAGAATTTGAGTATCCTGAGAGAGGAAAAGGGGCTGTCCAGGTCTCGGCTCTGGGACCTGATTTACAAAGCAGTATTGCAGGCTTGGAAAAGGTACTCAGGATTCAGTTCTGGGAGCAGATAGTGTTAGGAACTGACAGCAACAATTATTTTAATATCAGCAGGACATGTCTTGCAGATTCGACATTTTTCGACTTTTTCGACCAGACCTGGATATATGGCACTCCGGATGGTGCTCTTAATAAACCATACAGCATTGTCCTGACCGATGACCTGGCAAATACTATGTTTGGCGATATCAATCCGTTAGGTCTTACTCTCAGAAGCACATCCGGAAGAAGTGTTTTTACCATTAACGGGGTTATTAAGAAACGTGATGATACGCATTTCAATTATGATGCATTGCTCTCACTGGTTACAAGAGGCGAAACAAGCAATACTATTTTGCATACGTATTCAACACAACAGTGGCTGACTTACTTTCTGGTTGAAAAAGGAGCAAATATTGAAACATTGGAAGATCAGATATATAAAAGACTGTTTGACTTGTTACCATATTTAAGAAATGGTACCGGGAACACAGATTTTAAAGTTGTACTTAATCCGCTGAAAAAAATATATTTCGACAAGCAATCGGGTGATCTGGGTTCTATCCATGGTAACTATAGTCTTGTGATGGTGTTCATTGCCATTGCGTTAGTGATAATCCTTATGGCGTGTATCAACTTTGTCAATCTGAGCACTGCCACTGCAATGAGAAGGGCAAAAGAGGTTGGCATGAAAAAAGTAGTTGGTTCAACAAGAATAACCCTGATCAATCATTTCCTGATTGAGTCATTCACACTAAGTTTTATATCGACACTACTGGGTTTAGGCATTGCAGAACTTATCCTCCCCTATTTTAATAATCTTGTTGGCAGCAAATTTGATATAACCTATTTTGATAATCCTTATACCATACCTGTTTTACTGGGAATAGTACTTGTTACAGGTCTGCTTGCAGGACTATACCCGGCTTATTATATCTCATCATACAAAGTCATCCATGTTATCAGGGGTGAAATTACCAGGGGAAGGAAATCTGTCATGTTCCGGAGGGGACTTATCCTTTTCCAGTTTCTTATCTCGGTGATTCTGATAAATGGCTCCCTGTTGATATCGCGCCAGTTGAAATATACGCGTGAAAAGGACCTGGGATTTAAAAAGGAACGTATTCTCACTCTTGACATACCCGGACCGGTATATAACCATATGGATATAGTACGTGAAGAACTTCTTAAAAACCATGAAATTACAGATGTATCATATTCATATAACGTTCCCGGCAGCAGCAGCTGGAACTATGAAGGATTCAACATAAATAATCAAAGGATCTCCTCGATGGTTTTAAGTATTGATCCTCATTACATTAAAACCTATGGCATTGAATTAGTTGCTGGTCGGGATTTCGACGAAAGGATAAGTACCCTGGCCGGACAGATAGGATTCGAGAATCCCGTTAACGAATCATTCCATCATGACAATTGGTATATAACTATGTTCCCTGTGGAGAATTTCAGGATCATCGGTGTAGTAAAAGATTTTCATTTCAAATCCTTCCGGTCAAGGATAGAACCGCTTATCCTGGCTTGGAATCCTGAATGGCATCAATATATTAATATCAGGATTGCAGAAGGTATGATAGCTCCGGCAATGGAAAAAATAATGGATATACTTGATGAATTTGCTCCAGGTATTCCTGTCGATTACAGTAACGTTGATGAGAGTTTCGACCAGATGTACAAGTCGGATAAAAGAATGAGCACAATTCTAATTTACTTTACCATGCTTGCAGTACTTATTGGCGTACTTGGATTAATTGGCATGGCTTTATTTATGAGTGAGCAGAGGACGAAGGAGATAGCTATTCTCAAGACCTACGGTGCATCAATCATCGCCGTAATAACAAAGCTCACCAGGGAATTTGTTATACTGACAGTTATTGCCAACCTTTTAAGTTGGCCCCTGGTGATGTGGTTAGGAACAAAATGGCTCAACGGATTTGCTTATAAGACAAATATCACTGCCGGAATATTTATTGCAGGAGCAATAATTAGTATTGTTATCGCGACTATTACAATTATCTCAGTCACATTCCGAAAGGCATTGGCTAATCCGGCTGAATCTCTTCGCTATGAATAATTTCATTTTAAAATCCGATACAAATGAAAATCAAGAATTTACTTCCGATCACATTTAGTCTAATTACAATTACAACAGCAGGACAGGACATGTTCCCTGTCGAAAAACTAACTTTATATCCTCAACGACAGGGCTTTCCTACATGGTCTCCGGACAGTAAGTTTATTGTTTACCAACATACAGATAGGTATGATACTCTCGGGGGAAATGGCCTTTGGAAAATTTCTGCTACTGGTGGGGATGCAGTACAAATCTTCAGTGGGGTTGCTGAACATCCAAAATGGTCCCCTGACGGAAAACACATTGTCTTTGATGCCGACACCGGAAAAAGTATAAGGATGATCCCCGCCATGGGAGGAGATGTCATTAAATTTCTGCCAGATTCAGTGCAGATCCAAAATGGCGGTCTACCCTGCTGGTCACCAGACGGATCCTGTATTGCATTTGTTGAGGGGAAGAACTTGTCTCTCTGTATATGGAACTATAAGACTGGAGAACTAACAAATATTTTCAGTGAACCAGGTAAAGTACCGCTTCCTGGAGGTTGGTGGACTGACGGCAAAAGTATTCTTGTCGGATTAATGGACTTGAAAACAAGGAAATCGAATATCCTCAGAATTTATACAGATGGTAGCGGAACCGAACAAATCACTTGTGATCATGAAAACTTTTATCGTCACCTTGCACTTTCACCAGACGGATCTCTACTGATCTTCGCTGCATTGGAAGATAATTACCTGGGATTGTATGTTATGCTCTCAGAAGGAGGAAAATCATTACCACTGGCTGTTTCTAAGGATAGCCATAACGAAGCTGCAATATGGTCTCCCGACGGAAAGAGGATCGCATTTACCAGATCAGGATTTGGTATCTTGCTTATGGATGTTGATATCAAGAAAATTAAAAAGAAACTTCAGTAAATCAGATAAAGATGAAAAAGTCATACATTTTACTTTGTATATTGTTGATTACTACAATCAATGCGGAGGCTCAAAATATTTTCGATTCAATTAGATCAGGAAATACAGCGGCAGTTAAAGAACTGATTGAAGTCAGTCCCGGTATTGTCAATAGCAGGGATTCTAATAACCGTACTCCGCTTCATTATGCAGTAATAGAGAATAATCCGGAATTGATAAGTTTTCTTATTGATAAAGGAGCTGATCCTGAGGCAAAGGATGCAGAACAGCATACACCTCTTCATCTGGCAGTTATAAATGACCGGACAAATGCTGCTGAAGTACTGATCAGGAGCGGTGCTAAACTTGAAACACGTGATGACTATCAGCGCACAGCTCTTATTTTATGTGCCAGGGAACGGGGACAAACTGCCACAGCCAGGGTATTGATTGATGCCGGTGCTGATGTAAATGCAGTCGATAAATTTGGTGATACTTCTCTGTGTCTTGCTGTATGGAGAGGTAAAAAAGATTTTATTAATCTGTTGCTTACAGAAGGAGCCAGAATTCCGGAGGAAGGAGAAAAATGGCAAATGCTGCTTTATGAGTCTGCCTCCAATGGACTTGCTTCGCTTTTCCAGAAGCTTATTGAAAAATCAAGCGACCCTAAACCTGAGAATGATATCTTTGCCAACCTGATACATCTGGCAGCTGCAGGCGGATCACCTGAAATTGTCAACATTCTTATGGATAGAGGATTTAATCCTTCAGATGGTGACAGGTACGGATGGACTCCCCTTCATTATGCAGCCCGAGACGGAAGAAATAGTGTTGTATCATTACTCCTGGGCAGAGGGGCTGCAATAAATACAAGGAACAAAATGGGCCAATCTGCCTATGATGTCGCCATCGAAAGAGAGATGAAAGAAACTGCAGCTTTACTTTCCGAAGAAGGAGCAGATAAATCCGGAATAAAATTCCCTGTTCTGATGGGGGAATACCTCGGACAGAAACCACCCAAAGATACAGCCGCAACTTTCGCTCCCGGAATCATATCCTCTGTATGGGGCCTTCATAGTACTGCAGTATTCAGCCCCGATGGTAAGGAGGTATACTGGGCACCAATGATTACATATCCCGGAGAGATATATTCACGCGGAGGACTTATGATAATGAAACAAATAAACAATCAATGGTCTCCCCCTCAATGGGCATCTTTTTCAGGACCCGGGTTAAATGATGATGTTCCATTCTTCTCTTCCGATGGTCAACGTCTCTATTTTATCTCGCAAAGATCATTACCGGGAACAAACAACGGGGAAGGTGAAAATATCTGGTATGCCGACAGAACAGGTGATGGCTGGAGTGCACCAAAACCATTCGATGAGACGGTAAATGC
>CAZTXH010000122.1:0-302 GCA_964617415.1 uncultured Rikenellaceae bacterium
TACGGGTATCCAGTATTTTTGTATTTAGTCCGGCAAGAAGGGTGACGTACCTGTTTGTATTTGATGCAATACCACTCATCCTTTGTACAATGTTTAGCACCAGACGTTCAGCCTTAAGGATTGAATGCTCTCTTCCAGATATGATTAAAGCAATATCTCCTGGTTTTATATGACTACCATCTTGTATAAGTATTTCACACTTCAAAGTCTTATCTATTTCCCTGAATACTTTTTTGGCAACCGTAATCCCGGCCAGTATTCCTTCTTCTTTTATTATGAGCTGTGCTTTACCCATTGAATCC
>CAZTXH010000122.1:312-3213 GCA_964617415.1 uncultured Rikenellaceae bacterium
AGTGACGAATGATCACCATCCCCCAGGTCCTCTTTAATACTTCGTAAGATTAAATCTTTGAGATTACTATTTTCCATTTTCAGGCTCAATGCGTATCTGGTGAATAAGAAGATCAGAATCTACTTTTTTAAGTAAAAAATAGACCCTGAAATCACCTTTTTCTGTTTTCAGAATGCCAATGGCATATTGTGCATCGCTTTTTGCACCCTGGTGACGGATAATAAAATCTCTGGTTGGATAGGTAGTGAAAAAATCCTTCAGTATGGCTTCTGCTACATTCTTTTTATAAAAGTCTTCTTTATCAAGAAGCAGTACCTCTACTGTGGAATTCATGTATTTGGATAATTCTGATGAATTTCCTGCTTTGAATGCAATAGAAATACCTGCAGGAATCTTTGTCTGTTCCTGATTATAGAAAAGAGTATTAACTATTATAAATAAGGCCGGAATAATATTGATAAACTGCATCCTATTCAGGTTTTCTCCGATTTCCAAATTCTACGCATCACAAATTTAATTAATTTCATTTAAGAATACCACTTATACCGCATCAATGTAATTATAATTGCGGGAGCACGTTTTTAATTATATTTTTGCATGTAAGAGAATGCTTTAAAGAGTATACAAAATTCGCGCCAATTTTTATGAAGATTGCACTACTGGAAACAGGAAAGACAACTGAAAAGTATGTAAATGAAGGTATTGAATTATATTCTGCACGTATCAGAAAATATTCAGGATTTGAAGTTATTACCATTCCTGAAATAAAAAATACTGGCAGGATGCCGCCTGAGGAAGTGAAGATAAGGGAGGGGAAGAAGATTATAAATTTGGCCGGTAAAAATGATTTCATTATTCTGCTGGATGAAAAAGGAGAAGAGCTTAAAACAGTTGAGTTTGCCCGTTGGATAGAAAAACAATCAATGATTTCAGGAAAAAGATTGCTATTTATAATTGGAGGTCCATGGGGATTTTCGCGGGAAGTAAAAGAAATTGCAGGGTTCACACTTTCTCTTTCAAAGATGACTTTTCCTCATCAACTTGTCAGAGTATTGTTCCTGGAACAGCTTTACAGGGCCCTCACGATTATTAGAGGTGAATCCTATCACCATGAATAATCAGTAATAATGTAATTATGAACAATAAACGGCGCAGCATAGTACTTCTGATATTGACTCTTGTCTTTTTCCTCCTCGCTTCATTGGCTGAACTTATTTACCTGAGCGATTTTGAATACAGATACAGGACCAGGAAGTTTAATAAGATTCTTTGGGGAAAAGAGAAGATAATGGAAGATTGCCTGAAGAATCTGAAACTTAATAGCAGCAGAGGAGAACTCCATGGCTCAACAGCTATGGAAAATATTTTTTCATTAGCAGAACAGAATAATATTACACTTCTTGAATATTTTGATAACAACCTTGTTTACTGGTCAGATAGTGATTTTGATGTTCCTCTGGAAGCCAATGATTCAATCTTTGCAAAATCAATTATTTTTCTTCAAAACGGATGGTTTGTACCCGGGACAATAGAATCAGACAATGAAAAATTTGTCGGGATGCTCAAGGTGAGAACTGACTATAGTTTTGAAAATGATATAATTAAGAGCGGATTTGAAAAAGATTTCAGAATTCCGGATGATGTGGGATTCACAACAGTACAGGACAGCTCAGTATATGATATAGTAAACCACAATAGTGAATTTCTTTTTTCACTTGTTTACCCGGAAGTCAAAAGCAATTCAATCTTAATAATAATACCACTGGTTTTATGGACCTCTTTTTTCATTCTTATTATATGGCTAGCCTGTTCATTTGTAAAATTAATGGTAGAGAGGGGGAAGAATATTAAAGGTATTGCTTTTTCGTTCTTAATATTCACAGGATTGTATGCAACGGTTCTGGTTTCAGGTAAACCGGAAGTTGTAATGAGAACAGGTTTGTTTTCACCTTATATGTTTTCCCTGAATATGTTAATCCCTTCATTGGGACATCTTCTGACAATAAGCATTCTGGTGGCGGTACTTGTTTATATATTCCTGATATATTTTCCTTCAGAAACACGAATAAAAGACCAACCATCTCTATATCTCTTTTTGACATTTATGCTTATTACTGGCGCTTGTCTGATAAGCCTTATACAGATTGTTTTCAGCCGGTTGATTTCAAATGCAAATATTAGCTTTGAGACATATAAAGTGCTGAATATTAGCTTTTACAGTGTGACGGGCTTCTCTTCAATCATCCTGCTTTTGTTCATTCCTGCTATATTTCTCCTGAAGACATTCCGGATGACAGAACTGAAGAGTATTAAGAGTCTTATTATTCCGGTTTTTGCCTCCCTGGCCGTATTGGTAGCCTTCTTTTATAAAGACTTGTTATCATTTCTTACAACGTTAATACTTTTTATTTCCGTTATTGCAGTTACCTATTATTCAGCAAATTATAAAACAGGACTTTTCAGAATATCAGTACTGTTATCACTTATCTTCGGAATATATTCAGTGGTTCTGATAACATACTATTCAGAGAAAAAAACCACAGAGCATATCAAGATACAGGCACTCTCCTTCTCAACCGATAATGATCCCGAAGCTGAACATCTGCTTCTCGATATGTGGCCGGTGATTACAACCGATACTGTATTAAACAACATGATGAATGTAGAGTTGTTCGGGAAAGAAGATTTTGACCAGATTTACGATTATCTGTACGATAATTATTTTAATGGATACTGGGGTAATTTTAATTTCAGCATTGTTTTATGCAGAAATGATGATTCCCTGCTTGTTGCTTCGGAAAATGAGTATTATGAGAACTGTTTCGGTTTTTTTGATGAGCGAATTGACAAATATGGATACAAACTTACCGGCACGGGATTTTATTTTATAGATAATCAGGG
>CAZTXH010000122.1:3223-5834 GCA_964617415.1 uncultured Rikenellaceae bacterium
TAATCAGGGAGGGAGGTCAAATTACCTGGGGAAATTATTATTCAGGCAGGACACTCGTTTTACAAATGGATTATTTATTGAATTGTACAGTAATGTCAGTGTTTTTCAGCCTGGTTATTCCGAATTGCTGCTTGACAGGAAATTCAGGGGTTATTCAGGATTAAAGGATTACTCATTTGCAAAATACATCAATGGAGAAATTGTCCTTAATTATAGTGATTTTGCATATGATAAAAGTGATGAGACCTTTGTAGTGAAGGATTCCGAATACCGGATCTTTAACAGCGGGGGATTCAGACATATTGCCTTCAGGAATGGTAATGCCACAGTGGTAATAAGCCGGCCGCAAATAACAATAAGGGATATAATAATTTCATTTGCTTACCTGTTTGTATATATTTTCATTTTTATAAATCTTATTATGATGATAATCAGGCCTCCTGCATGGCAAAATCTGCAGAACCTGAATTTTCGTCAGAAACTCCAGATGTCGTTTGTAGGAATATTGTTGTTCTCATTTATCCTGGTAGGAATTGTTGTCACTTTACTTACAATAGGACAATACCGGGTTAAGCACAATGCAAATATTAAGGAGAAGATGAATTCTGTTTACACTGAGCTTGATTACAGTTTATCTAATGAAGAATACCTGTCAGCAGATTGGAGTAATGATACCAATTCATCATTAAATGAACTCCTTATCAGCCTGTCGAACAGCTTTGCCACCGATATCAATTTGTATGACCTTAATGGATTCCTTATAGCTACATCGCGACCTGAAATATTCAACCGTAACCTCACAAGCATGAGGATGAATATTATGGCTTTGATAAACCTGGCTGATCTTACAAAAAGTGAATATATTCAAACAGAATCTATCGGCAGTCTCAGATATCTCTCAGCTTATGTTCCTTTTTATAATGTCAACGGTAAAGTACTGGCATATGTAAACCTTCCATATTTCAGAATGCAGAGTCTTCTGGCAAGGGATATTTCCACACTGGTTGCTACTGTTGTTAATTTCACCCTTGTTCTGATACTGATCACAATGAGTATTGCTGTGTTTATCAGTGACAGGCTGACATCACCACTGGCAATGCTCGGTGAAGGTCTTGCCAGCGTCAAGCTTGGCAAAAAAACCGAACATCTGGTATATAAAGACGATGATGAAATAGGCGAATTGGTTAAACAGTACAACAGAATGGTAGATGAGATTGACGAGAGTGCTGATAAGCTTGCAAATTCTGAAAGAGAGTATGCATGGAGGGAAATGGCAAAACAGATTGCACATGAGATTAAAAATCCTCTCACACCAATGAAACTTAATGTTCAACAGCTTGTAAAAGCATGGAAAGATGATATACCCGGTTTTGAGAAAAAACTTGAAAAGTTCTCAAAAAACCAGATAGAATATATAGAGACTCTATCTTCAATAGCCTCGGCATTTTCGTCTTTTGCAAAAATGCCAGGTAGCAAACCGGGACTTGTCAATCTGATTGAACAGATACAGACAACACTGGAACTTTTCAGGAATACGGCAAATGTGACATTCTGGGTCAGGTGGCCACATGAGAGGAAGGTCTTTATCTATGCTGACAAGGAACATCTTAACGGGATTTTTTCAAATCTGTTTAAAAATTCCATACAGGCAATTCCACCTGACAGGCAGGGACTAGTAAAAGTATCGCTTGAGATCAAGGGCAACAAGGTGGTTATTGCAGTGGCAGATAATGGTTCAGGTATACCGGAATCCCTGCAACAGAAGCTGTTCACCCCCAATTTCACTACAAAATCATCAGGTACGGGTCTTGGATTATCAATTGCTAAAAAGTATGTTGAGGGAGCAAATGGAAGGATATGGTTTGAATCGGAATCAGAAAAAGGTACAACTTTTTTTGTAGAATTTCCGCTAATGTACACTGTTGAAAACCCGGGGGAAATGCCTAAAGTATGAACCTGAGCAACTATAAATGTAATTATTTGGTTATATTAGCATATCATTTTAGATTTGATGGCAGGAAGAGTGTCTGACAATATTAAATGTCTAATATTGAGTTTGTTATTTATAGCAGGTTCAGACACATTTCTTTTCTCTCAAACCTCGATAAAAGATACCATCAACCAGTATGCAAGGGTTACCTCGATAGGAGGTGATAATGTTATTATTGAAGATGAGGATCAGTTCGACCAGTTTGCTGTAGGCGATACTGTATTATTGATGCAGATGAAAGGTGTATTGATTTATGTTATAGAAGATGTTTCTTATGGTACCGGAGATGCTATTTATGGTGAACCAGGGATACATGAATTTCTAACAATAGAATCTGTCGATGATGGTACAAATAAAGTTACATTCAGAAGTGATATCGTCAATACATCCTTTGATATAGAGTCAGGCGTTCAACTTATTAAAGTACCATCCTATAATTATGCTGTAGTTGATGGAGAACTTACCTGTCAGCCATGGGACAGCACTACAAAAACAGGAGGTGTACTGGCAGCAATAATCGGAAGAACACTATCCCTGAATGCAAATATTAACGTCACAGGTAAAGGATTAAAGGGTGGGGAAGCAGTATTAGGAAAAGGTATTTGCAGTGAAGAATCAGTA
>CAZTXH010000122.1:5844-6716 GCA_964617415.1 uncultured Rikenellaceae bacterium
GAAATATTCATATCCTGCAGGCACTGACAGCGCAGGGAATAAGGGCGAAGGATTAGCGATAAAAGCTAAAGTTGGTTCCCCTCCTTATCCTGATATCTTTCCTACGTATGCTAAAGGTAAGGGAGCTAACTTTAATAGTGGTGGAGGTGGTAATGGGAAATTCTCCGGCGGTGGTGGAGGATCTAACTATGGTGCAGGAGGCCAGGGTGGACTAGAAATTAATACTTGTACTCCTAATCCTAATCCCGGAGGTCGTTTTGGATTACAATTGGAATCATATCTGATGGGGAGACTGTTTTTAGGTGGCGGTGGAGGATCATCAACATATTTAACCGGAGGAACACCTGTTTCGGGTGGTAATGGAGGTGGTATAATAATACTGGTGTGTGATACCTTGATGGGAAATGGTTATAGTATCCTTGCCGATGGTGAAACACCCGGTACCGCAACAGGTGATGCAGGAGCAGGCGGCGGCGGAGGAGGAGGTTCTATAGCAATTTACCTTCAAAGTTATTCCGATAATACAACAACCTCAGAAATAACATTATCTGCAAGCGGAGGAAAGGGTGGTAGTAATACCGGATATTTTGGTGAAGGAGGAGGCGGAGGTGGAGGCTATATTACAACAAATAATATAGTACAACCGACAAATGTAATTAAGACAGTAAGTGGAGGAACTGTTGGAGATAGATCTGGTTCAGAAACAGGAACAGGAGGATCTATTGGTCAAAGTGAAACAACATTCTCACCTTTACTTAACGGATTCCTTTTCAATTCCATCAGATCATCTATTACAGGAAACCAAACTGATTCTGTTTGCTCAAATGTTATACCTCCTGCAATCTCGGGAACCAATCCGGCAGGTACTGGAC
>CAZTXH010000123.1:0-6703 GCA_964617415.1 uncultured Rikenellaceae bacterium
GTGTATCATTAATAAACGCCCTTGACTTTCCTGCCGGATTTATCTCTCTTCTTAAGATAGTAACGAGCTCATAGTCAAGCTCATTTGAGTTAAAAAAATCAGCAAAATCATACTCCTCTATTTTAAATGTACCCTCCACCACACACTTTTCGTTCTTTTCCAGAAGTACTGAAGTATCAGCTCTGGTCCCAAGTATGAGCGACAAAGCACCAAGGAGAATAGTTTTTCCGGCTCCGGTTTCACCGGTAATAATAGTTAGTCCATCCTCAAGATCAACGTCCAGATCCTTGATAAGTGCATAATTTTGAACGTATAGTTTAATGAGCATGACCTGTTACTAATATTAGCTGGATGAGGTTATCTTCTCATATTTTGATTTATTGGAAGGATCGATTTCTGTAAGGATCTCTACAACACGGCTTTTCTCTTCGGGAAATGCTTCAGAGAATATGTTTATCAGTTCGTCAGATCTTGCATCCAACACAATTTGAACCAGGTACATGAATGGATCAGGTTTTCTCCTGTAAACCTGCTGTATAAGTCTAAGGCTTTCAACAATAGATGCTCTGGCTTCAGCAGCTTTAGACTCCAGTTTATCAAGACCGTTAATATTATATTGATATATAAAATACCGAACCTCTTCATATTCCTTATCAAGAAGATTTTTTACAAGCCAGTAACGGTTACGGTTACGGGAACCGTCATATGGTTTCCAGCCTGTTTCAGGTGCATTCTGTGCATTTAGCACTATCTTCTCAGCCATCTGGAAAAACTCTGTACCTCCTTCCTGAGAAAATGAATCATAATCAAATCCCAAAATTATAAAGGCATAGTATGCCAGAACAGATACAAGGCTGGATCTGTGAATAGTCGGGTCAAACTCGAGTGGTTGAAACTCTACATATCTGAACCTGAAATTATTATCAATAAAATTCAGTATAGTTGAATTATATGTTGTGTTATATACAGGCCGCCTTAGCTGTATCTGAATTGTCCCGTTGAATTCATCCGCCGATATCTGGTTTGTTATGTTAATAAGAATGTTGCAATCGATTCTTTCAGCGTAACTGAACACATGATTGGTCCAGACAGTATTATTCATAAATTCATAAATATCGCGTTGCATATTCTCAAACACCTGCCGGTTGGAACCCTGGACTTTCTGAGCCGATACCTGAACATTACAATTTAGTTCCTGGGAAAAAAGAACTCCCGGAAGCAGTATCATAAATACCGTTAACAAATATTTTATAATACGGATTCCTGCCATTCCTGTTTGTCATTTGAGCATTGATACAATTTTTTCGAGTATATCTCTGGCGGCTTCTTCTTTGGATTTCAACTCAAATTTATCAATATTATTGTACTTGTCAATGATCGTGATCCGGTTTGTGTCATGTTCAAATCCGGCATCTTCATCTTTAAGCGAATTGAGTATGATAAGATCCAGTTTTTTTCTTTTCAACTTGCTTTTTGCATTATCGAGCTCATTAGATGTTTCCAGGGCAAATCCTGTAAGTATTTGTGTAGGTTTCTTTATCTCCCCGAGTTTTTTTGCAATGTCGATAGTAGGTTTCAGTTTCAGTGTGAGCATCTCATTCTTTTTCGTGATCTTTTCAGATTCCTGTTCTGCCGGTGTATAATCAGCTACAGCTGCTGACAATATAGCAACATCGCATAAAGGAAACCGTGAGATGCATTCTTCTGCCATTGATGCGGCAGTTGTTACCCTGGTAATTTTTACTGTACTATTCACGGGCAAAATTTCAGAGGGACCAAGAATAAGATCAACAGATGCTCCCGATTCTGCAGCAGCATCAGCAAGAGCTATTCCCATTTTACCAGAAGAGTAATTGCTTATAAACCGGACAGGATCAATTGGTTCACGGGTAGGTCCGGCATTTATGAGTATCCTTTTCCCCTTCAGAGACTTATTTCTTTTTTTTTATTTGTAAAGAAGTCGGTTATATTCTTTACTATCTCTTCTGGTTCTAACATCCTTCCTTTACCGGTTAATCCACTTGCCAGGTCGCCGGTGTCAGTTTCAAGGATAGTGTGCCCGAATGCTCTTAATGTTTCGAGATTAATCCTTGTCGAAGGGTGATCAAGCATAGTCATATCCATTGAAGGAGCAATAAATACAGGGCATCGGGCAGAAAGATATGTTGTAATGAGTAGGTTGTCGGCTAAACCATTAGCCATTTTAGCAATAGAATTGGCTGTGGCAGGTGCAATCAGAAAAAGGTCGGCCCATAAGCCAAGATCTATATGGTTATTCCACTCACCAGCATCAGGATCAGAGAACCTTGTAAGAACAGGATTCTGTGATAGTGTAGAAAAGGTAAGAGGTGTTATGAATTCTCTTGCATGATCTGTCATAATAACCTTAACATCAGCTCTGTTTTTGACGAGCAGTCTGATTATTATTGCAGTTTTATATGCTGCAATACCTCCGGTTACACCTACAAGTATTTTTTTGTCTTTCAGCATTTTATACTATTCTTTTTCTGACTCCTCCGGATTCCTGTGAAATATTTTTCCATCATCAAGTTCCTTGAGTGCTATAAGAGTCGGTTTAGGTAGTCTTTCATAGAACTTCGATATCTCTATCTGTTCACGGTTCTCAAAAACCTCCTCCAGATTATCGCTGTATGAAGCAAATTCTTCAAGCTTCTTATTTAGCTCCTGCTTCATCTCAACAGCAATCTGGTTTGCTCTTCGCGACACTATTATCACCGTTTCATATATATTACCAGTCTCTTCTGTGATCTTATCGATGTCACGTGTAACAGTTGTTGTGGGGGCTAGTGATTTTCTGTAATCCATTGTATATTAATCGTTATTTGCTATTGTTTCTACTTCTTCCACACTTCCTGATTTAAGGTATTCGCTCGTTCTTTTGTATATCCTGTTCACCTCTCTAAAATATTCTGTTTCCGGAAACTCTTCCATAAAAGAATAATAATCGTCAAGAGTATCCTGATACCTTTCACGTTGCCTGGAGGCAATGCTGTTTTCAGCATACAGAAAAAGGGAGTTAAGCTTAAGGAACATCATCTCTTCCCTGTATTCCGAATCAGCATATTCTTTAAGACTGTTATTAAGAGCAGTTATTGCTGCCCGGTACCGTTTCATATTGTAATAGAGTTTTGCATTAAGATATGATTTCTTAACCAGCTTTTCCTCAAGTTCTTTTACAAGTCTTTTACATTCATCTATTCTTGCACTATAGGGATACCTTTTTATAAAAACATTAAATCCTTCTAATGCACTTCTCGTATATTCCTGGTCAAGTTCTGCCCGGGGTGAGAGATAATAATCACATAATGCACCCATAAATGCTGATTCTTCAGCATATTTACCATATGGATACTGGTCAACGTAAGATTTAAAATAGGCACCGGCTGAATAATAGTCTTTCATATTGAAATAACTCTGGGCGTTCATCCAGTTCAGATCTTCTGCCTCTTCAGATGCTCTGTATCTGGGAATTAACTGATCAAGAAGTTCAGTTGCCCTGGCATACTGACCATCGTCATAGTACTCCTTAACCTTGGTTTTTTTTAGATCATAATCAGTACTCTTAAGGAGTTTTTCATACTCACCGCAGGAACTTATTAATACCAGAAATATCAGTAATATATATATTCTAAACCTCATAAAAAATGTTGCGCAAAATTACAATATATTTTTCAAATCAATTATAAAAACGCTTTTTTTGTGTAATTATTCCGGATTAATAATATTTTATCCAAATTAGGTATAAATAGGTAGCAACAGGTTTCTGTTAATCTTTACTTTTGTAAAAATCAAATACAGACTAATATATCATGGATATTTTTGACAAAATCAAATCTAACAGAGGTGAATTAGGACAATACTCAGAAGAAGGTGACGGTTATTTTATGTTTCCCAAGCTGGAAGGAGAGATTGCTCCAAGAATGAAGTTCAGAGGGAAAGAGGTCCTTTCATGGAGTCTGAACAACTATCTGGGGTTGGCTAATAATCCCGAAGTAAGAAAAACGGATGCTGAAGCAGCGGCAAAATATGGTTTAGGTTATCCGATGGGAGCAAGAATGATGTCGGGCCATACAAGTACACATGAAGAATTTGAAAGAATGGCTGCCGAATTTGTCGGGAAAGAGTCGGCCTATTTGCTAAATTATGGCTATATGGGAATGGTTTCCATAATTGATGCACTGGTCGACAGGCATGATGTAATAGTCTATGATTCCGAATCTCACGCCTGCATCATGGACGGCTTAAGACTACATTTCGGAAAAAGATTTGTATATGGCCATAATGATATTAAAAGTTGTGAGAAGCAGCTTCAACGTGCAACGAAACTTACACAAGAATCAGGAGGCGGAATACTGGTAATTACCGAAGGTGTTTTTGGAATGGCAGGCGACCTGGGCAAACTTGATAAGATAGCAGCACTGAAAAAGAAATATAATTTCAGGTTCCTGGTTGATGATGCACATGGAATTGGCACCATGGGAGCCACAGGAGCCGGTACCGGTGAACATTTTGGCGTACAGGACCAGATAGATGTCTACTTTGCAACATTTGCTAAATCGTTTGCAGGAATCGGAGGATTTGTAGCAAGTACAAAAGATGTTATAACATACCTCCGCTTTAACCTGAGATCACAGATCTATGCCAAGGCACTGCCGATGGCTATGACAATTGGTGCCATAAAGAGACTCGAACTTATTAAAACCCACCCCGAATACAAGGAGAAATTATGGGCCATTGTCAATGCTCTTCAGAAAGGGCTCAGAGATGCCGGAATGGATCTCGGACGTACCGAATCACCGGTAACACCTGTATTATTTAAGTGCGCTCTTTTCCAGGTAACACAGCTTATATACGACCTAAGGGAGAATTTCGGGATATTCTGTTCTGTGGTTATTTATCCTGTAGTACCGAAGGATGTGGTGATGCTTCGCCTTATACCAACTGCTTCACACTCTCTTGAGGATGTGGAATATACAGTAAATGCCTTTAAAGAAATAAAAAGAAAGCTGGATAACAATCTGTATCCCAACGAAGTAGCAGATTTTTCGAAATAAACCTCACCCCAAACCTCCCGCTACGCTAAAGCTTCGCGGGACAGTCTCTCTCCCAAGGGAGAGGGACTTACTGAGTGTTTTAATACTCTTACATACTTTGAACAATAATCCCTCCCATTCGTTATATACCTGAACTTATCTGATTATTTTCCTTATATGGAATCTGAAAACAATAAGATTACAGCGGATCATATTAATCTCCTGAAGGGATATAATATGTTGTTATATTTTGCAGGCAGCATGATCATAAGTGAACCTACGGAAGAGTGTGTTGTCGATTTTTGGGCCAAAGGCAACCTGAAAACGTTACCTGTATCAAGCATGAATCCGAGATTTATAGAAGCAGCTGCTCTTTTAAGAGATTCTTGTAAAGATAAGAAAGTATGCAGGGAAATGCTTAGAAAAGATTTTAACAGACTCTTTGCTCAATCAGGTTTGCCCCTGGCTCCGGCTTATGCTTCTATTTATCTGGACAATAAGAATAACAATGGATCTGCAGAGGAAGAAATCGAGAAATTTTACAATTCTTTCGGATGGAAATACAAATCGGACCTGAAAATAGCTCATGATCATCTCGGGATTGAGCTATTATTTCTGACAAAAATGGTAAATAAATACCTTTCAGCAGAAGATGATCTATCCTCTCATGAGACAAGAAAAGCAATACAACAATTTATTGATCTCTATATATTATCATGGATCCCCAAATGGAATGACGACATTAACAGCCAGGCTAAAACATTATGTTACAAAGGTATAGCAACTCTTATACGTGCCTGTACAGAGGATATCCATAATATCCTTGCATCTCCGTCTCAATAGACATGTACCCAATTAGGTCATTTATGTATTTCTGACAGATATCTTTCTGCATCGATAGCCGCCATGCATCCTGTACCGGCAGCTGTCACTGCCTGGCGGTAATGCGGATCCTGTACATCACCTGCCGCAAAGACACCGGGAACATTTGTTTTTGATGTACCGGGTATGGTTTTAATATAACCGGTTTCATTGGTATCGAGATATTCTGTAAATATTTCTGAATTGGGCTTATGTCCTATTGCAAGAAAGAACCCATCAATCTTTATATTTACTGTCTCTTCATCAGGAGTCCCTTTTTTCTTTACAAGCACAGCTCCTTCCACACCGTTTTCTCCAAAAAGATCAACAGTCTGGTGTTCCCATAGTATTTCTATATTCGGAGTATTCATAACCTTCTCCTGCATTGCCTTTGATGCTCTTAGTACATTTCTGCGTACTAACATATATACCTTATTACACAATCCGGCAAGGTATGTGGCCTCTTCAGCGGCTGTATCGCCGCCACCGACGACCGCCACATCTTTACCCTTGTAGAAGAATCCATCGCATGTTGCACATGCAGAGACACCCATACCGGCATATTTTTTCTCTGCTTCAAGACCAAGATATTTTGCTGTTGCACCGGTGGCAATAATAACTGTATCGGCTTCGATTTTTTTATTATTGTCGACTGTAACTATATGTTTTTTCCCGGAAAAATCAGCACCGGTGGCCATACCCATTCGTACATCCGTTCCGAATCTCTCTGCCTGTTTCTTTAGTTGTTCCATCATTTCGGGTCCGTTTATACCATCGGGATATCCGGG
>CAZTXH010000124.1:0-6658 GCA_964617415.1 uncultured Rikenellaceae bacterium
TCATTACTCTTTCTCCAGCCTGAAGCCTGATGCCTGATGCCTGACGCCCGATGCCAGTTTTTTATTCCATTGTCGGTAATCCTCCAACAGGTTCAGCTTGTATCATATGTAAATCAAGTATAATAATTTCATTCAATCCAGGTCTCAGGTATGAGGCCGGGCAAAAGAGTCTTTTCTGGGGACCTATATCCCAGTAGCGACCAAGATTGTGTCCATTAATCCATACTATACCCTTTTTGTATTCTCCCATGTCAAAAAAAGTATCACCTGTATAAGCAAGAGAAAAATTGCCCCTGAAGAATATTCCCGGCTTATTTACTGTCTTTCCTGAAGAACGCAGGTCATAAATAAATTTATGGTCCAGTGGTAGTTTATATATTTGCCAGTTTTCAACTGTAATATCGTCAAGTGTTACATCACCTGTTATTCCTTTTCTGTCATGTAGATACGGTCCATAGTTAATACGCCCCATTGCTTCGACAAGTATTTCAAGAACAGGGTGGTCCGAGGAGCTTTCCGGGATAGATATAGTATCAATGGCTTCTCTCCTGTCGAGGTTACCCAGATACTTACCATCCCAAAATACTGTTGCATAATCATGAATACCATTTACTTTAAGTATTCCGCCTTTATTATGGGTGAGCTCTGCCCTGTATAGAATAAAACCATAATCCTGTTTACATTCTTCAAATGTCAGTGGCTTTTTTGATGTAACAGGTTCTGGAAGATTATCCCAGATAGAAGTAAAATGAGCCGGGTATGCATTTTGTACTTCTATAGCCAGGATAGAGTCAGGTATACGCGGAAGTTTTTCTTTTCCTGTTAAATAAGATCCTATCAGTTCGCGTAGAGCTAAATATTTGGGAGTTGGTTTTCCCTGTTCATTAACAGGGGCATCATAATCGTAGCTTGTCACAGCAGGCTCAAATCCTTTGTATCCCGAATTGGATCCTGATGTAAAGCCAAAGTTTGTACCACCGTGAATGACATAAAGATTAAAAGACTTTTTGTTCTCCATAAGGAATCTAACCTCCTTAAGGAGTTCAGTAGTATCAGGTCGTACCCATTCCTCTCCCCAGTGTGTAAGCCACCCGGTATATGTCTCGCTCGAAAAAACAGGCACACCCGGATTAATTTTCTGTGCCAGCTCAAAATCACTCTCTGAACTTCCGGGATCAAGACCCACCGCACAGCCTTGAAGAGTACCAGCTTCAAGCATTTTTATTGTTGGGCCGTCACCAGTAAAAGCCGGAACATCTATTTCATTTTCAAGCCATATCTCTCTTAATCGGGATATATATTCCTTATCATTGCCATAGCTGCCATATTCATTTTCTATCTGGATCATCAGTATTGGTCCTCCTTCAGTAATGAGATAAGGTTTTATCTCTTCTGCCAGTCTTGTTATATATCTTTCAGCAGCTTTCATATATCTTGGATCCATACTTCTCAATTCTATATCAGGTATCCGGAGAAGATAAGGAGGTATTCCTCCAAGCTCCCATTCTGCGCACACATAGGGTCCTGATCTTATTAACAGCCACATCTTTTCATCTTGTACTATCTCAATGAACTCCCTGATATTTCTGTTATCCGTACTAAAATCAAAAACTCCCTCTTCCTGTTCATGGTAGTTCCAGAAGATATATGCCGCTATTGTATTGCATCCCATTGCCTTTGCCATTTGTATCCTGTGCCGCCAGTATTCAACAGGTATCCTTGCCGGATGTATCTCTCCGCTTCTTATCTGGAATGGTTCACCATCGAGCAGGAATTCAGTCTCACCAAGTATAAATGTATGTTTGGGTTTTCTGTCCCTAAACGAGGTTGTTAATACTAACAGGATAAATAAAATACTGACGATCTTGATACTACGAACCATATTCTTCTCAATTAAACTCCTTAAACCTTCTTCAACCCTGCTATCTATATCGCCTGATACTTATGCAGTTTTGCATATATCCCTTTTTCTTTCCTGATCAGTTCATCATGTGTGCCCCTTTCAACAATTTTACCGTTATCAATAACAACTATCATATCTGCATACTGGATAGTTGATAACCTGTGTGCTATCACTATAGATGTCCTGTTCTCCATCAGTTTCAGAATAGCATCCTGTACAAGCCGTTCTGATTCGGTATCAAGTGACGATGTTGCTTCATCAAGAATCAGGATAGGCGGATTTGCCAAGATAGCCCTTGCAATACTTATTCTCTGTCGCTGTCCTCCGCTAAGCTTATTTCCACTCTCTCCCACTGTACTGTTATAGCCATTTTCGGTTTCCATTATGAATTCATGTGCATTTGCTATCCTGGCAGCATTTTCTACATCTTTCATTTTATAATTATCAAGCCCAAAAGCTATGTTTTCTGTAAATGACGTATTGAAGAGAATCGGATTCTGGCTAACAATTCCAAGCAGATTACGGAGGTCTGTTATCCTGAGATCACTGATATCTTTACTGTCAATAAGTATATTTCCTCTGTCCGGTTCAATGAATCGTGGAAGGAGATCAGCCATAGTTGATTTACCGGCACCTGACTTACCAACAACAGCAACCGTCTGGCCTTTGCTTATCATGAGGTTGATATCCTGAAGTACCGGTTCGCTGTTATATGCAAACCATATATTTCTGTACTCAATTGAATCGTTGAAATCTTTTACCGGTAAGGCATTATCTTTCTCTTTGATCTTTTCCTCTGCCTCAAGTATCTTATCGACCCTGTATATTGATGCCATTCCCTTCTGAATACTGAACCATGCTGTTGTAATATATTTTCCAGGCTGTATGATCTGAGAAAAAACAATAAGATAGGCAATAAGCCTGTCAGGTGTCATATTTCCTCCCCCTTTGAGTGCAAGCATGCCCCCGATATACATAAGAACAATTATTACGATCGTTGAAAGGAACTCACTGAGTGGTAGTGCCAGGTAATGTCTGCGTACAACTCTTTTGAATGTTTTTGAATATCTTTTGTTGGTGGTATCGAATTGCTCCTTCATCTTCTTTTCGGCATTGAAACCCTTGATGATTCTGAGTCCTGTAAGAGTTTCCTCCAAAACCGAAAGTAAGCGTCCCAGATTCTCCTGCTGAACAATTGATGATGATCGTAATGTTCGACTTACCCTTCCTATAAGCCAGGCGCTGACAGGTAATAATACAAGTGCAAATATTGTAAGCTGATAACTGCTTATAAAGAGGTAAACCACAAAAATCATGATGTACATAGGATCTTTGAATATCATTGTTAATGAAGACATTACAGATATTTCAATTTCCTGTACATCATTCGAAACCCGGGTCATTAAATCTCCTTTACGGGCATCTGTAAAATATGATAACGAGAGATTAAGCACCTTGTTATAGAGTTTTTTTCTCAGGTCGCGAACGGTACTTGCCCGGATGAATGCCATGCTATTGTTTCCAAGGAAAACAAATCCGTTTTTAAGCAGGCTGGCTCCAATAAAAATAACACTTACAAGCATTAAAGCTCCAACCTGTCCATTCTTCTCAATGAACATCGAAATATAGTATTTGAAAAATTGGTTCAGATATTCAAATGACATTTGAAATTCTCCGGGATAGGGTACACTTTCGACTCTATTGAAAAGAATATTTAAAAACGGAATAATAAGAGTATATGACAGAAGTGCAAAAAGAGCACTAAGGATATTAAATATTACACTATAAATTGCAGGTCTCTTATAGGGACTGATATATTTCAGCAGCAGCTTTAATTTATTCATCTTAATATCGTTGATTTAGAAACCCGTAAAGTTAGAAGGTGTTATTGCCTTCAGTTCCAATTTCACCTCCTCGCTGATATCCAGTTTATCAATAAATGAATGTAATGCTTCACGCGTAATCATCTGGTCTGTACGGGTAAGATCAAGCAATACTTCATATGGCTTAGGATAGCCCTCTCTTCTTAATATTGTTTGTATAGCTTCAGCAATAACTGCCCAGTTATTATCAAGATCACTTTTGATCTTGTCAGTATTTACAATGAGTTTATTCAATCCCTTGAGAATAGAATTAAAAGCAAGTATCGAATGACCTATCGGTATGCCTATATTCCGTAATACTGTTGAATCGGTAAGATCGCGCTGAAGCCTTGAAACAGGCAGTTTTTCTGAAATATGCCCAAAGATAGCATTTGCATATCCAAGATTGCCCTCCCCATTTTCAAAATCTATAGGATTTATCTTATGCGGCATTGTGGAAGATCCTATCTCTCCCTTTTTTATCTTTTGCCTGAAATAATCCATCGAAATGTAACTCCACATATCTCTTGTGAGATCAATAAGTATTACATTGATCCTTCGCATATTATCAAATAAAGCGGCAATATTATCGTAATGATCAATCTGTGTAGTAGGATGTGATCGTTGCAATCCCAGTTCCTCGTTTACAAAATTATTTGCAAAAGTTACCCAGTCAATATCAGGATATGCTACTTTATGGGCATTCATATTGCCCGTTGCTCCTCCGAATTTGGCAGAAAAAGGTATCTGCCCGAAATATTTTGATTGTTCATCTATTCTGGCAATAAAAACTGAAATTTCTTTACCCAGCCGGGTTGGTGAGGCTGGCTGTCCGTGAGTTCTTGCAAGCATTGGAATGTCTTTCCATTCATCAGCGAACGAAGCCAGTGACTCTCTCAATTCGAAGAGTACCGGGAAATATATATCAGTAAGAGCATCCTTCAGTGATAAAGGTATGGCTGTATTGTTTATGTCCTGCGATGTAAGTCCGAAATGTATGAACTCGCTCCATTTCCCCCAGCCTAATTGGAAAAATTTTTCCTTGAGAAAATATTCAACGGCCTTAATATCATGATTTGTTGCCTTCTCTTTCACCTTTATCTTTTCAGCATCCTTGATAGTAAGATCTTCATATATTGCCCTTAATTCCTTGTAATTATCCTTTCTGAAATCACTCAGCTGTGGAAGCGGAATACCACAAAGAGCAATAAAGTATTCTATTTCCACCATCATACGATATTTAATAAGTCCGAACTCTGAGAAATAGAGGTCAAGCTCATTTACCTTCTGTCTGTATCTTCCGTCAAGCGGAGAGATGGCAGTAAGAGAATTTAAATCCATCAGTTTTTGCTTGAGTTTTCAACTAATTATAACGATATATACAAATGTAGTATTTTAGAAGTTGTAAAAAAACTGAATTCCATTTAATAACAAGTAACAGAAAAAAGCACTTATGTCTTTTAAAAAAATAAGGATCTCAGCAGTAAGATATGCTAATACATACCCGTTTATCTATGGACTTACCGTAACAGGTTTTGACAAAAAAGCAGTTATTGAAACTGATCATCCGGCTCATTGTGCCGAGAAACTTATAAATGATAAGGTCGATATCGGGCTGATCCCTATTGCAGCTATCCCAAAAATGGAAAAGCATTATATCATTACCGATTACTGCCTTGGGGCATATGGTAAAGTAAGAACAGTAATGCTCCTATGTAATTGCTCCCTTCATGATATACATACAATAAATCTTGATTACAGATCTCTTTCTTCTGTAACCCTTGCAAAAATACTTGCCAGGCATGCATGGAAGAAAGATTTCAGATGGAATAATACACATGAAGGATTTGATTTCTTACATATACCAGATAATGAAGCTGTTGTACTGATAGGAGATCAATGTTATGAATATGAAAAAAAGTTTAGAACCAGAATTGACCTTGCCGAGGAATGGAATATGCTAACGGGACTTCCCCTGGCCTTTGCTTGCTGGACAGCGAATAAAAAACTTGATGATCAATTTCTTTCTGAATTCAATCAGGCTCTGACAACAGGAGTAAAAAATATCTCTGCAGTTGTTGAGAAATATGGCAAGTCCGGAATTATCAGAGGTAAAGAACTAAGGATTTATCTGACAGAGAACATAGATTTTGAACTTAATGATGATAAACGTAAAGCGATAAAATTATTTCTCGAGTTGATGAGTAATTTATGAGAGATCATTTTGTTCGATTCTTTTAAAAATAATGCATTATTAATTAACTTTGAGGGATGGATTAGCAATTGAAAAAATTAAATGAAAATAAAGATGAGAAAGACAATAACCTTCAATGAGCTCCGGAAAATAAAAGACCAGTTACCCTCCGGAAGTATAAAAAAGATAGCAGATAAAATGGACCTGAATGAAGAAACTGTAAGAAACTATTTCGGAGGGAGAAATTTTGATAAAGGTCAGAGTATTGGAATTCATTTTGAACAGGGACCTGACGGAGGAATTGTTACATTTGATGATACTACAATTCTCGATATGGCTAAGGAAATGATAAAAGAATAAAATAAATGATCCGAGGCCTGTTAAAAAAGCAAAAGCAATGGTCTTTTGCTTTTTTAATGAAATAAAATCCTTTGTGGTAAATAAATAAGTAACTTATTATGCAAATCGCAGCTATTATAGATACTTCTGAAAAGGCTCTTATAAAACCACTTGAGACGTTCTTCAAAAAAATCTATAATGAAAATCAATTGCCCTCACATGGACTAGAACATCACAGACGCGTATGGGAATATGCAAAAGAGCTGCTTCATTATATTGAAAAAGAGAATTCATTTGACCTTATCTTTATCAATAAGCTTCTGATTGCATGTTATTTGCATGATATAGGAATTTCAGTGG